>DUFJ01000032.1 GCA_013331925.1 Candidatus Iainarchaeum sp. | reverse complement strand
TTAATTCTTTCGGGAGAGTTAGATTTTGTTTTACCCAGCCTTTTAAAACCATACCCTGGAAGCCCAATAAGTAAAAATCCCAAATCTTTTGAGATAAACTTGATCAACTCATGGGACTCTTGGCTTGGAAACTACTATCTTCCAATGTGGAATTCAAAAAGGTTCAAGCAAAAAGACTTGATGAATCTAAACTTAAAGTATCTTCAAACTATAATAAATGCTTACGAAAAAAGAAATCCTTTAAGAATTAAGAAAAAAAGACACTTTATGAAAAAATTCAGCATTTAAAATTTATTAAAAATTCATTCGAGTTTAAAAAAAACCTTACAGCTTTTCTGAATCAATCGTCTGCTCGAAGAATGGCCCGATGTCTTCAATCAGCTCTTTCATGCTCTTGCTGTTGTTGCAAATGAAAATTCCCTTCACTTTTCTAGAATAGCACTTTTCCACAACTGTTTTCACAAACTTTTTCAAAGTCCTCTCGTCATTATAGATTGCAAGAGTTGCAATAGAGTCTAAAATCATGAAACCGCCTTCCTCGATAACATCCAAGGCCTGGTTTAATGCAATGTTCAGGTCTATCAGGTTTTGCGGAGAGCATTCCACAGCGTTCTCTATATTCTGCGTTGCCAGGTTTTTTGAAACACAGTCAAGGAAGAACATCTTTTTAGAATCAAACTTTGGGATTCTCTTGCGGAAAAGCTGCAATAGCATCTCACTCTGCTTGTTTGCTGTCAAGTAAACGCCTTTGAGCTGCCTGTCAGTGCCTAAAGCCTCCACTAACGCTAAAATAACCTCAGAGTATTCTTCACCGCTAACCAATAATAAAATGCTGAAGTTTTCAGGCAGTTCTGAAAGCTTTCTCTCAAGCAATTGCTTGAAAGAGTAGGTAATGTCCTCAATCCTGATTCCTGAATTGTTAGCGCTTTCCTTCTTTCCTGCCATAATAATCTTTAACTATTTTATGCTCTCCCACAGCACTTCATCCTTTGATTTGACCTCAATCCCTGCTTTTGTAATCTCTAAAGGATGGACTTTCTTGCTGTGGTTTGTTCCGCGCATTTTGCGGACGTGAACGCTCCTGTTCGGAGGCGAGAAATACAATGCCAGCACTCCGTCCACTACAAACTCTTCAACACCGAATGCTGAAAAGTCAGTCCTTCCGCCTTTTGTTTCAGCAGTGAGCAAGGTAGTGCAGCCTAGCTCTTTCAGCTCGCTTGCAAACTTGAAAATCATGTACCTTAAGTCTCCAGGCTCTTTAATCCAGATTCCAAAAGCAGTTGTGGAATCAATCACTAATCTTTTTGCGCCGATTTTTTGCACTAGCTCTGAAATCATTTTCAGCTCTTCGTCAATCTGTGCCTTGATGTCTCTTTCTGGAGTCAGCTTGAGCCTGTAAATTTTCATCAAGTTCTTGTCCTCCAAGCTTTTGATGTCCCAGCCAAAGCTTTCAATATTCCAGCCAATGTTCTTGGCGCTTTCCTCGACTGTCACAAAAACTCCGGGCTCCTTGAACTGCTTGCCTCCGTTGTAAATGAACTGCGTTGCAAGAATTGTTTTTAAAGTTCCTGAGCCTCCGGAAAGCAAAATCACGCTTCCTTTCGGAAAACCGCCTTCCAAAATCCTGTCCAACCCTTCAATTCCAGTAGCTGTCCTTTCAACCATTCCTGCACCTCTAAAAGCAATTAGCATATTAGGTTGTTTCTTGTTTTTAAGCTTTTATTCTGGTTTTTTGATTTCCACTATCTTAATCCTGAATTTCAATGCCTTGCCTGCAAGCTTGTGGTTCAAGTCCAAAGTTATTGAATTAGAGTCTATCTTGCTCACTATCGCAGTCCTTGTCTGCTCCTGGCCGCTGATTGTAACATTCACCTGAGTCTCAAACCCTAGTGGCGGAGGCCCTGTAGGAAAGGCAGTCTTGTAATCCTCGCTTTCCATGCTTAAAACAAGAGCCAGGCTTTCGTCTCTTTGCCCGTAAGCTTCTTCTGGAGGAATCGTGACTGTTTTTTCCTCCCCCAGCTTCATTCCTGAAACAGCATTATCAAATCCTTTAATCATCTGGCCTGCTCCCGCAGTAAAGCCTAAAGGTGCTTTTCCTTCGCTAGAGTCAAAAACATTTCCGTCTAAAGTTTCCCCAGTATAATCAACCTTTATAGCATCTCCGGGCTCTACAATGTTTTCAAAAGCTTTTATTCCCTCATTGTCAAAATCCAATACCTTGAGCCAGAATTGCACTGTTTTTCCAGCATACTTTGGGTTCAGGTCAAAGTATATGAAATTTTGGTCAAAGCTTTTAACAACAGCGTAAGTTCCGAAAACTCCGGAAACTTCAGCCCCAATGTCAGGGTCAACTGTTGGGGGAAGAGGCCATTCAGCTCTAGGCACTTTGATTATTTTTTTCTCATCGTAAGCCCCAAAGGCTCTTTCCGGAGGAATTTCAATTGTTTTTTCCTCGCCTTTCCTCAAGCCAAGAACTGCGTCTTTAACATCAGTAAAAACTCTGCCGCTCTCATTCAAATAGCCAGCATTCCATGCCTTGAATTCCAAGGCTGTAAAATTATAGTCGCTTGCCTTAATGCCTGCTTCTTCAGCAACTTCCTTCAAGGATGTTGAAATCAAATTTCCATCATCAAGCCTTGCTATGAAATCAATCCTGACTGTTGCTGTCTTTTCTATAATGTTAAGCCTTTTCAAAACCTGAAAGCTTTCCACGCTTATTTTCCTGCACTCCCCTTCTTGAGTTACTGTTCCTGAAATTTTCACCTGGTCTCCGCCAGCAAGGCCCTGCAATTCTTCAGCCTTTAAGCTTGTGAAGTATTTTTCTCCGGCAAGCGTCAGGACGCTTTGCTTTCCGCAAGGGCTGTTTTTTTCAAAAGCAATGCTTCCGACTATTTCTGCTTTTTGCGGATTGCTTTGAGTGCAGCCTGCTAGCAAAATTGCGCCAGCAAGCAATAACGCAAGAATTATTTTTCCTTTCATTTTAGAATCACTTCTTTTTCAAAACAGCTTTCAAAAACCCGGAGAGTGTTTCAAGAACTTGCTTTTCGCTCAAGCTGTCTGTTTTCAGGATTAGGTCAAAAGGCTTTAAATCCTCGCCGAATTTTATTTCGTAAGCCTGCCAGTACATTTTCTTGTTGAAAATATCCCTTTCCCCTGTTGTTTTGATTGTTTCTTCAAGGCTTGCCTTATTTCTTTTTGCAATTCTTTTCGCTCTAATCTCTTGTGAAGCCTCGAGCCATATTTTTATTGCTTTTTTTCCGTCCATCAGCCAGGGCATTGTCCAGGAATCCATTATGAAGCCGCCGTTCTTTGTAATTTCCATTATTCTCTTGTCCAATGCCCTGTCCAGGCTTGTGTTGTTCAGCCTTATTTTTCCAAACTTTAATCCCTGGCTTTCCCACCAGCCTTGCTTTTTTGTGTCAAACCCTTGCATTTCCCTAAAGAGCCTGCTGGTGTAAAGCGCTTTTAGCTTGAATCTTTTCGCTAGCATTTTCACTTGAGTGCTTTTCCCACAGCCTCCAAACCCGCAAATTAGAACATTCTTTTTCAACAAAACCACTTTTTTCAAACAACCAGTTTTCAAAAGAAAGAGTGGGAAAAACTATTTAAGCCCTTGCCTTCCCTAAGCCAGAGAATGACGACCGGAACTCTGGTCTGAAAGCGTTTTTAAACCAAAACCGCGCTATTTTGTTGGCGAGTTCATGAAAAAATCAAAACACGCGCGGCTTGCAATTATCATCGGCGGAGACTTTGATGAAAGCGACAAGCAGCTTTTCAATGGAAAGCCAATAATGCCCTTGCCAAAGAACATCCTGCAACTGCATTCAATAAAACAGCTTGAATCAATGCTTTCTCCAAAAGGCAAGAGAATTATTGCAGAATTCCCCCCAAAAGCGAAAAAGCCTTAAATACGTATTGGTATGATTAAATATGAATAATTCATATCCGGGTGGTTTCATGTATGAGAGCATTACTGTAGTTGGCGAGAGAGGCCAGATTACAATCCCTAAAACTATTAGGGACTTGGAAGGCATTAAAGCCAAGGACAGAGTCATTGTAAAGATTGAGGACAATAAGATAGTAGTTGAAAAAGCTTTGGATAAGAAAGAAAAAGAAGCCTTGATGAAAGAGTATTTTACGAAATATTCTGAAATTCACAAGAAAATAAACAAGGAATGGGAAGTTGTTGACAAGGAAGCCAACAGGTTTTTGGATGATTATTAAAAGAGGCGACATTCTTTTAGTGAACCTTGAGCCTGTTATGGGCTCCGAACAAGGCAAGATTAGGCCTTGCATTGTGGTGCAAAACAATACTGCAAACCAGTTTAGTCCAACCACAATCATAGTGCCTTTGACTTCTGTTTTTGCAGACAAAGCATATCCAACTGAAGTCATACTTGGCACTCAAGAATCAGGCTTGAAGAAAATAAGCGCTGTTCTCTGCAACCAGATTCGAACAGTTTCTAAAGAAGAGAGAGTTCTAAAAAAGCTCAGCACTCTAAAGCCTGAGACAATGCACAAAGTAGATTCAGCCCTTAAAGTAAGCCTTGCGCTTGACTAAACCGGCTTCATTCTACCCCACTTTTCCAAAGCCTGCCTTAACTCTACCGAGCTTTTAGCCTTTTCCGTTAGACTTTCCCCTTGCATTTCTGCTTCTATTGCCTGCATTGCTGCCTTTGCTCCTGCTCTTGTTCCTTTAGGGTGTCCGTGAATTCCCCCACTCACTAAAATCACGGTTTCGTTGCCTAGAATTCTCATTACTTCAGGCACTAATCCAGGGTGCAATCCCCCAGAGCTTACTGGAAACACTGGCTTTATTCCCTGCCAGTCTTGCTCTAGCAAATGCCCTTTAACCGCCTTTACTTTCCTGTCTCGTAATACTTCTGCGGTATTGTGAACCTCGTGTCTGTCTCCCACTAACTTTCCAACCGCTGTTCCTGCGTGTATTTGGTCTACTCCTATGATTCTGTGCAGTTTTGCCAGGAATTGCATGGTTATTCCGTGTTTTGGGTTTTTGTCGAATGCCGCGTGCATTGCCCTGTGCGCGTGGATTGCCATTTTGTAATCTCCCAGGACTTCTCTCATTTCTTGGACTGCGCTTGTTCCAGTTGTTACAACGTCTATCATTGCGTACTTCCACCCATTCTCGTGGAGTAGTTTTGCTCTTTTTTGCATTGTTTTGACTGGCGCTGTAATATTCAATAAAGCATCTTTCACGCTTCCTGTTTCTTTCTCTGCCTTTTCCCTCAATTTTGTCATTAGTTTTACTCTTTCTTCAAACTTGTTGAAGCTAGTGCTTGTCAAATTCTCGTCATCCTTTACTAAATCAAATCCTCCAACCCAAGTTTCATAACCAATCCTAGCATGTTCTTTTGCCGAAAACCCAATCTTTGGCTTTGGCACAGCACCAGTCAACGGCCTTTTCTTCACTCCAAAGTATTTCCTCAATCCTTTAATTCCCAAATTCGGTCCTTTAAACCCTTTCAAATATTCTTTCGGAAAGCTCGCATCCACGAGCCTCAAATTCTCTAGTGCTTTCATTCCGTAAATGTTTCCCGCAATCCCCGACAGCAATTGTGGCGCGTTTCCTTTCTCCCACAAATCCA
>DUFJ01000017.1:7026-7427 GCA_013331925.1 Candidatus Iainarchaeum sp. | reverse complement strand
GAGAATTCAGGATTTCAATCAGGCGCTTTTTTTCAGCCTCGCTTGCTTTTCCAAGAGTGTAAATAACCATCAAAGTGCGCTTGCCTTCGTGAATGTCTTCCCCGACTCCTTTTCCCTTCTGGAATTCCTCCCCCACAAGGTTCAAAATGTCATCCTGTATCTGAAAGGCAACGCCAATGCTTTCTCCGAACTTTCCCAAAGCCTCTGTCTGTTCTTTGCTTCCATTGCCTAGAATAGAGCCAAGCCTGCAGGAATACCTTGCCAAAACCCCTGTCTTGTTGACGCACATCTGCAAATACTCGGCTTCAGTAATGTTTGCTTTCTTTCCCTTGTGCCAGTAAATGTCCGTTGCCTGGCCGATGTGCACTCTTAACAATTCTTCCCAGGTAAGGTCGTAAATT
>DUFJ01000017.1:0-6958 GCA_013331925.1 Candidatus Iainarchaeum sp. | reverse complement strand
GGCCTTGCTTTTTCAGCATTCCCACCAACAGCCTTGCAGCAAAGCAGCATCAATATTGGCCTCCATCTCTTTCCGCCTCTGTCAAGCAGGTCCCAGACAGGCTCTACAAGTCCTTTTTGAATGCTTTCAACATCATAGCTGTAATCTGCTTTTCCTAATGCAAAATCCAGCCATTCCTTGCTGATTTTGTGGGGCACTAGCTTTTCAATCTCTTCATCCACTTGCTTTGAGTTTTCTTTCAAGTAGCTTTCAATATCAACCAAAAAACTCCCCTCGTTCTTATTTCTGGGAAGTTAGGTTTATTAAAAACAGCTTTTTTCGTTATTTCCTTAAACTAGCAGTGCAGAATTCGTTAATCGCCAAAAAGCTTTTTTATGCCTTCAGCACTTTTATTCTTATGCAGATTGAATTCTTTGACAAGATTTACGATTCCTGGAAGCCAAAACAGCTGGAAAAATTCGAGCAGCTGCTTCCAATCCTCAAGCCTTTCATTCGCTCATCGCACTCTCTCCTTGATTTGGGCATTGGGAGGGCGTGGTTTGAGTCTTTTCTCCTAGACCGAAGCATCAGGCTTTCAAGGATTGTCGGAGCTGACATCAACCAGTTTTTAGTAAGCCCAAGGCTTTCTTGGGTTCAGTACGAGTTTTCAAAAAACTTCCAAACCCAAGAAAAGTTTGACTGGGTTGTTTGCTTTGATTCCTTGCACCTGCTTCAGGACAAGAACGTTCTGAAATTCCTGAAGCCCAAAGGCATTGCGTTAATCTCGCTCCCGGTTTCTTTGATGCGTGAAATTCCAAAGTTTGAAAATTCTGAAATCCTTCATGAAGGATTTATTGGAGTGCAGGAAAAGGACTACTTCCAGCTTTTGCAGTCGAAATAATGTAGTGCCTAACTTCAGCTGAAATAATCAAGCCTGTGCCTTTCCTCCCCTTCAACCTGCTCCATAAGCTCGTTGATTTGCCTTTCAGAAAGCTGTCTCCCTGGCTTTAATTCCTTGATTTTCTTGAATGCTTTCTGCTTTTCCAAAGTTTTAAGCTTGTCTCTGGCGCCTTCCCTCAAAAAGTCAGCAGGGCTTTGGTAGTGGAATTCCTTGCANNCATGATACTTTTTGTATACAATTTGATATATTTAATTCTTTCCCCGCCTAAAATGTAGTGCCTAACTCAACTGCCCAGCCAGTTGACATCTGCTCAAGCATAATAGCTGCGCTATTATGCGATGCTCCGCAACGTGTAGTGCCTAACTTTTCAAATGCAATTTCCTGCTCCGCATAGAATGTAGTGCCTAACTCTTGATTATGCGCTTCAAATCCAGCAAATCATCCAGCATAAAATCCGGCTTTATTTTTTCCAGGTGTTCTTTTCCTTTAAGCGTTGGCTTTAGCAATGCAACTTTCATTCCTAGCTTTTTTGCTGCTCCGTCTTCCCCCGCATTATTGCCGACCATTAGGCATTCTTCAGGATTTATTTTGTTCTTTCTTCCCTTGTTTATTTTTTTCAACAGATTATAAAAGATTTTTAGTTCGGATTTTATCCCTCCATGCTGGTATGATGTGAAAAATTCCGTAAAATATTTTAGGATTCCAAGCTTTTTTGCGGCTTTCTTGTTGGTGTTGACGCTTATGTTGCTTACAACGCATAGTTTTAATTTTCTCTTTTTCAAAAATTTGAGTGTTTTTTTAACGTGAGGCATTAGCTTTAGGTTTTTTTCCTTTTCTTTCCAGTATGCTTTGACCATTCCTTCCGCCAGCTTTTTCGAGTATGGAACTTTTAGCACTTTAAGCAATTCTTGCGCGTAAATGTTTCCCTTGTTTTTGCTCGGCTTTTGCCTTTGATTTTCAACTTTATTTTCCATTATTTTTCTTGCTTTTTCAAATTCCCTTTTTGAAAAAACCCAGCCTCTTCCTGCCAGGAATTTCTTGTCAGGCTCAATTTTCTTAATTAGCTCAACTACTCGCTTGGTGTCAGCCAGAGTGTCGTCAAAGTCGAAAACAACGCATTTTATTCCAGAACTCATTTTTCCAAGCATTATCCTATTATTATGCGCATTTCTTTTTTTGACTTTGGTAATATTCTGTATTTTTCTCCTTCTTTTAAACCGTGTTGTTTTACGAGTTCTTTTGGAAGCTTGATTGCGAAACCCTTACCTTTCTTTATTATTTTAGCGTTGAATTCTTTTGCTTTCATCATTTTTGCCTTTTCCCTGTTTTGCTTTCTGCAATTATTTTCACTGTTTCCCTTTCCGCCATTTCCAGCAGCGCATTAAGAGTTTCTGCTTCTTCTGGAATNNGTATTTTTCCCCGTCGTGGCTTATGAGCTTTCTTGTCCTTAACTCGTAAAGCGTTTGGAGCAAAGTTGCTTTTTCAATGCTTGTTATTAGAACTATTTCTGAAGCAAGTAGCTTTTCGTATTTTTTTATTGTCGAGAGCACTTTCGCGTGCCTTGCGTTGAACCATTCTATCATTCTTTCATTGACTATTCTCTTGCAGCATTCTTCAAGCAGTGTCATTTTTCAACCCTTTATTTTGGAAATGGGGCTAACGCACCCTGCAAAGGCCAGGGTGCTTTTTTTTGAGGTTGGTTTTTTTCCTTTGGGATAGGCTCACTTAACTCTAGAAAATGCTGCCTTTTGCCTTAATATCCTTGAGGTTGAAGAAGTCTCAACCGAATGGTTGATTTTTTTCCCACGGCTTTATTAATCAACCTATTTGTTTAAAAGCCTGAATTCTCAGGATTTTTTAGGGCGAAGGTTATGGTTTTTGACTTTAATTTTCCGCAATTCAACTTGAGGAATGCTTCCACCAAGGAGCAGGTAATCTATTTCTTGAGCGTTGAGTGGCCCTTGTCCGTAAAGCAGATTTACAATAAAGTCAGCAAGGAAAGCAAGAGCGGAATTTCATATCAGGCGGTGCACAAAGTAGTTCAGGAATTAGTCGGTAATAAAGTTATAGAAAGGCACGGCACTGAATTTTCACTTAGCAAAAAATGGATTCAAAACAATAAAAGTTTTTTTGATGGCTTGAATTTGAATTACTCAGGAATCCCCTCTGAAAGCGTTTTATTATTTAACAATTTATACGAAGTTGACAAGTTTCTAGTAGAACTTTGTCATAAAGGTCTAGTCGGCAAGAAAAACCCAGAGGTTTGTTTATATTGGAATCATTTTTGGATTCCTTTATTAATTTCCAAAAAAGAATATTTTGAAATAAAACTACTTGCTGAAATGGCAGATGGTTATTCTGTCACGCCTGCAAAAACTGTTCTGGATCAATGGTGCGCAAACTTTTGGAGGAAAAGCAACCTTAAAGTGAAAATTGGGGTTAAGCAGAATTCTTTTGCGGACTTGCTTGTTTTTGAAGACATTGTTGTTCAAGTGTTTTACCCTAAGAAAATAAAAGATCCTCTTAATAGTTTTTTCTCCAAAACCAAAAAGATACGAGACTTGGATAGGGAAAAACTATTTGAACAAATATTTGAAAAGCCAGTAAAAATTCCGGTCATACTTACTGTAAACAAATGGGTGGCTGAAGAACTAAAGAACAGAATAAAAGAATACTTCAAATAATGCTTGTTTTTTACGGTAAGTTTTTTATATAAGCTTTGGCTTTAATGGTTAGCATATGCCTGAGATTGATAGGGTTAAGTTTGGCATTCAAGGCTTGGACAAGGCTTTGAATAGTGGAATTCCTAAAGGAAACTTGGTTCTTGTTAGCGGCGGAGCTGGTACTGGAAAGACTACTTTTAGCTTGCAATTTTTGGTTAATGGCGCTTTGCTTTTTGGAGAGAAAGGCTTGTATATTAGCACTGAGCAAAATGTTTCAGAATTGAGGAAAGCTGCGGCCAATTTTGGGTGGAAGTTGGAAGAGTTGGAAAAGTCTGGCATGGTCCGCTTGAAGTATTTGAATATTTTGAAGGGTGATTCTTTCTTGAAAAACATTCGCGCTGAATGCGAAGACTTTCAACCAAAGAGAGTTGTTATTGACTCTTTGACTACATTAACCGACAGTATTTTGGTAACTGACCTGAAGGAGGACATTGCATTCAGTGTTGTGCAAGTTGCTGAAACCGTAAACCCGATTCCACGAACTGAGAGAATAGTGGCGAAGACAATATTGTATCATTTGATTGATGCCTTGCGTGCCATAAGTTCTACTGTTCTTTTGACTTCAGAACTTCTTGAAGACGAGAAAGGATTAAGCGCGGATGAAGTTTCGGAATTTATAACTGATGGGGTAATAATTCTTTATTATTTTGGTGTTGGCGCGACTGAAGCTCGCAGTATGATAATACGGAAAATGCGTTATACTGCTCACGAAAAGAAATCAATCCTTTATGACATCTTTAATGATGGTATTAGGGTAGTGTCAGAGGAAGAAGCCTACAAACTCTGATCTTTTATGGTTTGTTTGAACATTTTTCGTGCTTTTTTAATCTTGCCATATCCTTTAGCCGTAGTAATGGTATATTCAGCATATTTAGCTGGCAATTTATTGAACTTTACTAATATTTCGTTTTTCAGTTTGGCTTTTGGATTTTTACTCTCTTTCTTTTTCATTGGCAGTTTTAACTCTTTCAATGCGGTGTTTGACATTGATGTTGATAAAGAAAGCAAACCAAAAAGGCCAATTCCTGCTGGGCTAATAAGTAAGAACTTAGCATTATCTTACTCCTTGTTTTTGTATTTTGCCTTTATTGTGTTGCTTTATGTATTTTATTCATTTGAAGTTTTTGTTATTGGAATGATAATGATAATTTTGTCGGTTTTTTATTCTTCTGGTTTGAGGCTTAAAAGATTTCCATTACTATCTGATTTGCTGATCGCTATTACATACACTGTGTTTCCAATGTTGCTTGGCTTTCTAATAGGTAGGGGTAATCTTTTTTCTCTGCCTTATCCTCAATTTGCGATCGTCTTTTTGTTTGGCTTTGCAGTTTTGATAACAAAAAACTTTGAAGATTTTGTTGCGGATAAAAAACATGGACTTAAAACACTTCCAGTTATTTTTGGAATAAAGCAAACGCTGGCTTTAGTTATTTTACTTTTTTTGGTTTCTGATTTTGTGCTTTTACTGCTCCTTTTGCGAAATCAACTGCCTTCTTATTTATCTTTAATACTGTTTTTCACTTTACCAGTGTTTTTTCATTCTTTTAGAAGATTATGGGAAGAGCCCTCCCAAAAGAATGCTTTTAAGCTTTTCAAACATTTAGCTGTCTTCATGCTGGCGTTAGAATTATTAACTGGTTTTTCATTGATTATCTGAAAGTATGTTCGATTTTGCAAACAAGCTCCTTATAGCGCGGCATCTGGCTTTGGAAGAAGGAAGAATAAGCCTTTTTAGAATTCCTATTGCTATAGTACCTGTTGATTTTGAAAGCGCATTAGTTAAAAGGTTGTTTGATAAGGTTGGTTTTGATGAAACTTTTGATATTCTTTACACTGAAGCTAAGAGAGGAGCTATTGATTATTGTGTAGAATTAAAAAAGAACACTAGTGCAAAAGGACATGAACTAGCTAATTTATATGCCCAAATAATAACTATGTCTGGTTATGGAAAGGCAACCGTAACGGACTTTGATCCATTAAGCAAGAAAGTCTTTTGTAGATTTGATAACTCCCCAATAGCTACACGCTATATTGCGCGGTATGGTAAATCTAAGTTTCCGCTTGATATAATAACTTGCGGTTTTTATGCTGGTTCTTTTAATGTACTTTTTGATGCCGATTATGATGCTTTTGAAGTTTCTTGTATTGGGCGGGGAGATCCATTTTGTAATTTTGTTTACGGCGAGCCTAAGTATATTCAAGAGCTAAGAAAAGTCCGAATGGAGCAATTTCTTTCGAAATAACCCGTAGTGCCTAACTTTCCACGTGTTCTTTCACGTTTATTACAATATTCCTGAACAGATCGTTTATCAGGCCTTTTCCGTCTATTGGCTGGTTTTGGAGCTTTTTGAACACTTTGTCAAAATGCTCGTTTTTTGCTTTGTCAAGCAAGCTCCTGACCGTTTTTTGGTTTTTCATTTCTTCTCCAAAATGCGCTTCCCATTTTTTCTCATATTCTGACAGGCTGGAAACTTTGTATTTCAAGAAATCGCTTATTACTTCAGATGCAATGCTTGCCTCGTCAATGCATTTGTGAATGCTGCCTCCAAGCATTGGCTCTCCGCCAGCAGCATCTCCTATGACAATCCAGTTATGGTTGCTTTTTTTCTCAATCATGCTTGTTGGGATATAGCCTGCATTAATTCTTTCGTGCTTGTGAAACTTGTATTTTCGCAAATAAGGAAGCTTGAACAAGCGGTTGTGGAATTCTTTCTGGTTTGGGTTTTGCAGGTTGTTGGCGCCAATTCCTATTTCTATCCTATTTTCGCCTATGGGGATTATCCAGCCGTAAAAACCTTTTGCCAAGTCATTGTGCAGTATTGTTGTTATTTCATCATTAGCGTTTAATTCTACTGCATAGCAGAAAACGCTTTTAGGGTGTGAAATTTCAAGCTTGTCCCTGAATTTGACTCCTAAAACTCCTGTTGCCAGAACTAATGCCTTAAACTTGAACTCTCCCTTGCTTGTTTTTACAACGTTTGCGTTCAGGTCAAAATCTACAACATTATGCTCGAAGAGAATGTTGTTCTTGTTTTTTAAAGAGTTGAAAACATGCCATTCAATGTCTTCCAAGTTTGTAGTATAGCCTCTAACCTCTTCTCCTTTTTGNNTGGAATTTGAAGCTTTTCAATAGTCTCCAAACTCAAGATTCTGGGCCCGTAAGTTCCAATCTTGCTTCTCTTTTCCAAGGTAAAGTATTTTACCCCTGCTTCTTCGAGCTTTTTTGAAAGATAAAGGCCGGCAATGCCTGCGCCTACTATAACCACGTCAGCTTTAACTTTATTCGAAATCATGCATGTTCTGAATTATCAAGGACTGCTGCTTTAAAAAGCCTAATTGTTTGCTTTCCAAAACT
>DUFJ01000108.1 GCA_013331925.1 Candidatus Iainarchaeum sp. | reverse complement strand
CGTTATGCAAGTGCTTGAACTTTTGGAAAGTTTGCCTCAAGCTTCCGGAAGCATTTCTTTCAACGCTCACCAACTTTGCCTTCTGCCTTTTAGCCATTAAAGTTGCAACTCCAAAAGGCAATCCTCCATGCGTTACTGAAGGACCGTCCTCTACTGCAATCACTCTCTTTCCCCTGATTTTTTCAATTCCTTCAGAATGCAGTTCAGAATTAGCTTTCAAAATTATCGCCTTTGGATTTGCCAAACGAGCGCTTTCAACCAGCCTTTGCACTGCTTTGAAGCTTGCGGAATTCATTTTGTTAATCAGCAAAACATCGGCCATGCGAAGGTTTGCCTCTCCGGGATGATAGCTTGTTTCATGGCCTTGCCTTAAAGGGTCCAAGACCGTAATGTGCAAGTTTGTTTTGAAGAACGGGAGATCGTTATTTCCGCCATCAAAGATAATTACATCGGCTTCTCTTTCTGCCTTTGCCAGGATTTTCTCGTAATCGACTCCAGCAAAAACAGTAAATCCTTCCTTAACCAAGGGCTCGTATTCTTCCCTTTCCTCTATAGTGCAGTTTTGCTTTTTCAAATCCTTAAAGCTTGCAAATTTTTGGCAAACTTGCTTTTCCAAATTTCCGTAAGGCATAGGATGCCTTACGATTGCAACTTTCTTTCCGGCATTCTTCAGCAATTTCGCAATCTTTCTAGTGGTTTGGCTTTTTCCAGAACCAGTTCTCACAGCGCAGACTGCAATCACTGGCTTTTTGCTTTCAAGGGCTGTTTCTTCAGGCCCTAAAAGAGTGAAGGATGCTCTGCAGGAAAGGCAGAGGCTTGCCTTGTGCATTACCTCCAGGTGCGAAACATCACTGTATGCAAAAACAACCTCTTTCACATGGAATTTTTTTATCAATTCCGCAAGCCTTGATTCCGGAAAGATCGGAATGCCTTTAGGATAGAGCCTGCCGGAAAGCTTTGCCGGATAGGAACGGTTTGCAATTCCGGGAATCTGCGCTGCTGTAAACGCCACAACATTATACGCTGGATTTTTGCGGTAGTGAACGTTAAAGTTGTGGAAGTCTCTTCCTGCAGCGCCCATTATTAGAGTGTTTTTTCTGCTCTGAGGCATTTTCTAATACTCCAAAAACTCTTCCTTGCCTTTCAGGAATCTTGTAAAGTGCTCTTGGAATTCAGGGCTTTTCTTGTAAAGCTTGAGGATTTGCTTCTGGTTTAGAACACGGGCTTTTTTCAAAAGAAAGCGCAATTCTTTCACTTCTTCTTTTGAAAGCTTTTTCAGCAAAAACTTCAGGAATTCTGTAGCAAGATAGTGCTCACGCAGTTCTTCCACAATCCACCTTCCGTTCTCTATGCGCGGGCCTGAAAGAGGCTTTTTGTGGGCTTTCAAGAAATTCTCGCTCGCCTGCTTTTGAAAAACTTCAGGCCCAATGCGCTTGAAAGCCTGCTCCAAAGCATTTGCCTGCAAATCTATTGTGATTGTGGCAAGGCTTTTCTCGTCAGTCCAGGCTTCAGAACGCAAAACCTTGAACTCTTTCTCTTCAAGCGCTGAATGAAGCTTGCGCGCAAGGCGTTTTATCATTCCCCAAAAAATGTCCGCAAGCAAGCCTTTAGGATAGGGCATTTCCAGAACAATCAACCCTTCCTTTTGAACGTGCATTGAAACTTTTTTCAACTGAAGCGGCTTTGTTTTTGGAGGGAAGAAAAAATTCATGGAAGGCTTTTTCAGGAAAGTCCTGGAAGCTGCTGTAAAGCGTGCCATTTGCTGCAGGCTTACAGCAGCAGCTGCATTCCGCGAACGGTCTGTGGAATCGATGATGATTAATGGAAAATCGCGGAATTTTTCAAGCGCCTGCTCTTCAAGCCAGTAATTCTCTAAGTCAATCACTGTTGGCTTTTTCCACTCAGCCACTGCCTTCAGGCATTCAAGGAAATTCCCGTACTTCAGGATTAAAAGCTCCGTGAGATAGCCTGAAAAGCTCGCCTGCCTTAGGTCAGCTCCGTAGCATTGGATTCCCTTCAGGAATTGCTTCAGCAGCCTTACTTCATCCTGTTGAGCGCTTGAGAGCTTTTTCTGAAGGTATGCTGTGTGGAAGGAGGAGCGGTCAACGCTTGACTGCAAGAGAGAGGTTTCTTTGATGTCAAAGCCAGGGACTATTTCAATATCAAAGCCGTCAATAATTCCTCTCACGTAAGGGTGTTCTGAAAATGCTATCTCAAACTTTCCGGCATTGAAGACTTGCTTTCCAATTCGCAGGCCTTCTTTCTTGAACTCCTGCCTTGAGAGATGGGAAGGAAAGAGGACGAAAATGTCAATGTCTCTATCGCCTTTCAGGTGCGTGCTTCTTGCCAAAGAGCCCCCCAATACAGCTTTAACGTGCTTTCCCTCAAGCTTGTAAATTCTTTTAATCAGCTCTTCTGCCTTTTCCATCTCTTTCCGAAACTCTTGCTCTGAAGGCTTTACTGTTTCCAGCACTGATTGCAAAATTTTTTCAAGAGAGGGCATAATTTAATATTTAGCCAGGCTTTAGTATTAATTGCTTACGCTTTTTGGTTGAGAGAATGTCAGAGATTGAGGAAGTCAAGGGCAACGTGCTTTCATCCTACGGAAGGGTGAGGGTGTTCGAGGGCTTTCCGTACTATTACTACGAGATTTCGCCAAGAACTCTTGACAGCAAAGGCGCAAAGATAAAAAAAACCCTGGAAGAGGTTCTTCTTAGAAGAGCGCCTTTAAGCGATGTTTCAAAAGCCTTGGAGAAAAGCCTTTCGGAAACAGCCTTTAACTCCATAAGGGCAATTACCGGAAAGATAGAAAACCAGGCTTTAGTGGATACGCTTCCAGGGCCTGAAAAAATAGAAGAACTCAAGAAAATGCTTTCAGAATTCCTGCAGAAATACTCAGACCTTGAAAATCCTGAAGATTTTGCCCAAGGGGTTTTGGAAAGCTGCATTGGCTTCGGAGTCTTGAGCGAGCTTACAGAAGACCAGAACCTTGAGGAGATAATGGTAAACTCTAAAGACAGCATTTTTGTTTTTCACAGGTCTTTCGGAATGTGCAAGACAAACCTGAAACTCCAGAAAGAGGAAGACCTGCTTGCGATTGTCTCGAAAATAGCAAAGAGAGTCGGGAAATCATTTGACAGCAACAATCCACTGCTTGACGCAAGGCTTCCTGACGGAAACAGGGCTAACGCGACTTATGCGCCAGCAACTCCTTTCGGCATTACACTAACCATCAGGAAATTCAAGAAAGAGCCATTGACAGTGATTGATTTGATAGCAAACAACACCCTAAGTTCGGAAGTTGCTGCATTCTTGTGGGCGATGGTTGAAGGCCTGGACGTTGAGCCGATGAACATGATAGTGACTGGAGGCGCAAGCACTGGAAAGACAACAACACTAAACTGCCTTGCACAGTTCATGAACTACAGGAACAGGGTAGTGACAATAGAAGACACTCTGGAATTACAGCTTGGAAACAGGGAGAACTGGATTCAAATGGAGGCAAGGATGAAGACAGTTGAGAGCAGAGAGGTTACAATGGATGACTTGCTCAAGAACGCCTTGAGAATGAGGCCTGACAGGATTCTTGTGGGAGAAGTTAGAGGCGGGGAAGCGCAGACAATGTTTGTGGCAATGGACACTGGCCATAGGGGAATGATGGGGACAGTGCATGCCAATAACGCCAAAGAAACTCTCATCAGGTTAAAGTCAGAACCGATGTCAGTTCCTGAAAGCATGCTGCCATTGCTTGACCTGATTGTAGTGCAGTACAGGCAGTACGTGAAGGACAAGGGGATGATAAGGAGAATTTCACAAGTTGCTGAGATAAGCAGGATGGACGAGAAGGTTTTGTTAAGCAATATTTTTGAATGGGACAGAAGCAATGACCTGGTGAAAAAAACAGACGTTCCTGCAAGGGTTTTGGAAACGCTTGCTGAAAGAGCGGGCATTACGAAAAAAGAGCTAATGAGGGAGATTGCCGTAAGGCAGAAAATCCTTGAATGGATGCTTGAAAACAACATTCGCGAACAGGCTGAAGTGGAAAAAATAATCCAGGGCTATTACTTCAACCCGAAGTACATTTTGGAGAAAATAACCAAGGGAATTTTTTAGGATTTGGAAAGCCTGAAGCTCGCAATTTTGGAATGCAAAGCCCCTTTTTCTGAAAGCATTGACTCCATGAGCTCAAAGCCTTCAACAAGGAAGGATTCTGAAATCTCCAATTTTTTAAGAACTGAAAGCGCTTTCCCAAACTCTGCATTTGAGGCATTCTTGTTCCTTGCAAGCGTAAGGTGTGGGATAAAACTCTCTGGCTCCAAATGCAGGGCTTTGTTTACTGCTGAATTCAAGCCTTGCATTCTTTCATTCCCTTCCGAAACCCCAAGCCACAAAATCTTTCTTCCAAAAGCCCCAAAGCCGCTTAGTGAAACCTTAAAGCCCTTAAAATCAGAGATTGCTGCAAGGCTTTTGCAAATTTCCGGAACTCTTTCTGCAGGAGTGCTTCCTAAAAACTTTAAGGTAAAGTGCAGGCTTTCTTTTTCCGCAAGCTTGAAGCCTTCAATGCCCAGAACTTTAGCGCTTGCTGAAAAAATCCTTTCCCTAATCCCTTCGGGAACGTTCACTGAAACAAAAAGCCTTTTTGATTCCATCCTAACAGCCTCAACGCAGCGAGAGCATAGCCTTTTTTAAAACATTTTAGCTTAATACTTCATTTAGAGAAAAACCATGTTTAAAACCTTTTTAGTCCTTTCAATGCTGCTTGCATTCACGCAGTTTTCCCTTGCAGCTTCAACACAGCTCTTGCTTGTTTCTCCAGTGGAAAAATTCCTTCCAGAAGGCCAGGCTATAGAGTTGGGAAGCGCGCAGCCTGGGGAGAGGATAGAGCTTATTTTTTCAGCAAATTCAGGAACTGAAAACCCTTGGGAAAGCGTTAAAGCTGAAAGCATTCCGCAAGGATGGAACGCTTTCGAAGTAATGCAGGAAAGGAATGATAACACATTGATAGTAATGGTTGAAATTCCAAAAGACTCAAGCGAGGGAGCTTTCAGGCTTGATATTAAAGCTGAAAACAGCCAGGAGAGCAGGCGAGCAAGCATTATAGTATTTGTGGAAGAAGGCCTGCTTTCAGTCCAGCTTGACTCTTTGCAGAAAAAAACCATTGTTGGGGAGCAAGTGCAGTTCCTGCTGTTTTTGAACAATGATTCAATCGCTGAGCATTCTGTTATTGTAAAATCCTCTTTGCCTTTAACCTGGTTTTCACAGCAGCAAATAAGCATTAGCCCAAAATCAGCAAAACAGGCAGTCCTGAAAGTATTCCCGAAAAATTACGGGGAGAAAAAATTCTCCCTAACAGTGATTTCAAGCCTCAATGGAAAAACAATCGCTGAAATAAAGCCAAGGCTTGAGGTAAAGCCTACTTTAAAGAGCAAGTATGAGGCAGCAATGTACGGCTTTCCATTCTTCACCCCAAGCCTTATTCCCTACTACATATTCAACTCTTTCATAAGCCAATTAAGTTGAAAAAAACAACCTTTCCTGATTCTCTGATGAAAGCATTGCAAGCCTACTCTTTGGAAATCATCCAGGCAATCAATGAGGACAGAGTGAAAGACAAGAACTCGCTCAACAAGCTGAAAAACACTCTCTGCAAAAAATACAGCATTGCGCAAGCGCCGACAAACGCTGTGATATTACAGTTTGCAAAAAAGCCTTTTGAGCAAAAGTTGCTGAATGTTTTGGAAATGAAGCCTGTAAAAAGCATTTCAGGAATTACTGCTGTTGCATTGATGCCCTTGCCTAAAGAATGCCCTGGAGCCTGCGTTTACTGCCCGAACAGTCTTGTAGGCAAGAAAACCCCGAAAAGCTATACTGGCGGAGAGCCAGCAACTCTAAGGGCCTTGCAGGCAGGCTTTGATGTCAAAAAGCAGATTCAAGGCAGGATTCAGCAGCTGGAAGAGATGGGGCATAGTGCGGAAAAAATAGAGCTCATAGTGATGGGAGGCACTTTCCCCTCAACCTCTTTTCCATTCCAGAAAAAATTCATGCTTGAATGCTTTGAAGCAGTGAATGGAAGGAAAACAAAATATTTGGAGAAAGCGAAAAAGCTTGCAGAGAAAGCAAGGCACAGGCTTGTGGGAATTACTTTTGAAACAAGGCCGGACTATTGCGGAAGGAAAGAAATCAACAGGATGCTTGACTTTGGCGCAACTAGGGTAGAGCTTGGAGTGCAGACAGTTTTTGATGATATTTACAAGAAAATAAACCGCGGGCACAAGGTTAAGGACGTTATTGGCTCAACGCAACTTTTGAAGGATTCAGCACTAAAGGTCTGCTATCACTTAATGCCTGGGCTGCCTTACAGCAGTTTCAAAAAAGACCTTCAGGCTTTCAGGAAAGTTTTTGAAAACCAAGAATTCAAGCCAGACATGCTCAAAATCTATCCTTGCTTAGTGATAAAAGGCACAAAGCTTTACAATCTCTGGATGAAAGGAAGCTTTGAGCCCTTAAGCACTGAAAAAGCCGCAGAGCTTATCGCAAAAGTGAAAGAATCCATTCCCCCTTGGATTAGGGTAATGCGCATTCAAAGGGACATTCCAAGACAACTGGTTGAAGCAGGNNATAGGATTGAAAGAGTACCTGCAAAAAGAAAAGCCGGACTTTGAAAGCCTTGCCATAAAACGCATGGATTACAAAGCGAGCAACGGGAAGGAAGTTTTCTTGCAAATGCAGGATTCTGCAGAAAACCTGTACGGCTTTTTGCGCCTGCGCTTTCCATTCCAGCCTTTCCGCAAAGAATTGCAAGGCTCGGCTTTAGTTAGAGAGCTGCACGTTTTCGGCGAAGCACTTGCCCTAAAACAAAGAAAGGAAGGAATGATACAGCATTTTGGGATTGGAAAGCAGCTCTTGAAAGAAGCTGAAGAGATTGCAAAAGCCCAAGGCTTCAGGAAAATCTCAGTAATTTCCGGAATTGGAGTGAAAGAATACTACAGGAAGCAGGGCTATTCTGACAGCAAGGCTTTTGTAACCAAAGAAATTTAATAACTGGCTGGCTTTAATGAATAGGAAGCGCTTTTATGGAAGAGCAGGAAATAACAACATACTTTCTCGAGCATCCGGACCAGTATGCTTTTGTAAAGGATGAAGAGCTGGTGAGGTTTCTGCAAAACCTTTCAAGGCAGGCTTTGACAGAGGACGAGATAAACTTTCTCTACAAAAAAAGAACCAAGGAAATAATGCAGGCATGTTTTGACCTGCATTTTATAGAAAAAATAATGGTTGCGGGAGTTGCAAGGTATTTTGTCACGCAAGAGGCAAAGCTCTTCCTTGAAGAGAGGGAAAAACTGAAAAAAAGCTTCGGGATTTTCGAGGCTTAAAAGTTCAAGCGATAGCGAAGCAATGCAGCCAATCCCCCAAATCCATCTAATTGCTCCAATGCCTGGCTTTCGGTAACGAAAACATGGACTGCTGCATTTGCTTTCTCAGCCTCTCTCATCAAAGGCTCTATCAGCNNTCTCTCTTTTCCAAGAAAGCCTTTTGCGAAACCAAAAGCTCTTTCACAGCCCTTGCCTTCACTGCATTCTTGACTTCTTCCAAGCCGTAAACAGCAGTTCCAGAATTCCTTCCAAGCTCTTTCAAAAAATCCTCCATCATTCCAGCCTCTTTAGCAAGCTCTGTCTGCTGCAAAGCCTTCAAGGCAAGGCCTCTCTTTAACAGTTCGTTAAGGCCTGTAATTCCAATAGAGTTCAAAGCTTCAAACCCTGCCTTTATTTCCTGGGCTTTTTCCTGAAGGAATTTCCTGAAATTCTCTATCGCAAATCCCTGGCCTGCAATTATTATATTCCCAAGCCCTGAATCCTGGATTTTTTTCAAAATTTCTGAAAAAAACCTGCTCTCTGACTCCTGCTTGAACTGCTTTCCCTGCCTTTGCGCAAAAACCTTTCCCTTCTGCTCAAACCCAAATCCTTTCAACTCCGCAAACAATGCCTCCTCATCATCCATCACTATTACCAAAAGCTTGGGCTGCAGAGTGGCTTTTTCAGCCTTCCTCAAGAGCGAAAGCTCGAATTCCGAAAGCTCTTTCTTCCTCACCTTTAATTTTTCGTTCAGCTCTATTTCCAGCGAGTGATGGGCTTTCAGCTCAACGTACTCTTCAGGCCTTCCTGAAAGGATTATTCCCAAAATCTTCAAAGAGCCTGAAAACTTCTGGAACTCTGCCTTTTCAACCTCCAACTCCACAAAAACCTTTTTTCTCACTGTCTCCTTGCTGTCCTTTGGCTTGAAAGCACGCGTGGAACTTCCGAAAACAATGTCTCCAGCCTGCAGGAACTGCTGCAATACCCACAAGTCGTCAAAATTGTGCGGAACGCACTCCACGAAATTCTCCTGCTTGTCTATTTTGAGGATTTTCAACAAAACACCATTAGAGTTTATAAATGTAAAACTGGAAGAAAATATTAAAGGTGATGCAAAAATATGGGATTGAACAAGACTAGCGTTATAGCAATAGTCATAGGGCTTGTGATATTGGTTGGCGAATTCTGGCTAGTGTTTGGCGGAGCAGGAAACGCGGGCAAGGCAGTGCTTGACATGATTGTAGTGATAGTGAACGGCTTGATAATGGCTTTCGCGCTATTGCTCTTGGTGATTGGAGTATTGCTGCTTTCAAGCTAGATAACAGCAATCCTCTATTTTTCCGATTTTTCAAGCCTTGCTTGCTGAGTGATTCTTATGGTTTCCGAAAAGAAAACACGCGTTGCGGTAATAGACTATGACTTGTGCAATTTTGAAAAATGCGGAGGCTATCTTTGCGAGAAAGCCTGCCCTGTAAACAGGATGAAGAAAGAGTGCATCCTGCATGAGACTGGAAAAAAGCCAGT
>DUFJ01000107.1 GCA_013331925.1 Candidatus Iainarchaeum sp. | reverse complement strand
AGGGAAAAGGAGTTGGCGAGGACATTCACGAGGGCAAGAGAACGCTGATGGTGATTTACACTCTTGGAAAAGCCAGCGAGACTGAAAAAAAGCGCTTGGTTGAAATCCTGAACTCCCATCCTGAAAGCCAGGAAACAATTGATGAAGCAATTGAAATAATCAAAAAGTACAAGGCTATCGAATATGCGAGAGAGAAGGCAAACCAAATAGTAAAGGACGCGTGGAAGAAAGTGGACAAGGTTTTGCCAAAGTCTGAAGCTAAAGGCATTCTGAAAGACTTTGCGGACTTCATGGTAAGCAGGAAGGTCTGATTAAAGCTTTAGCTCTAGCTGGTCTTGGGCTTCTTTTGTTTTAAAATCTATTTTTCCTGCGGGCTCGCACACAAACTCGCAAGAGCCTTCATGCAAGGCAAGGCATTTTCTCTCAACGCATTCAACGTCTGTTTTAAAGGCCGAGGAAAAAATTCCAGCAAGCACTCCGCGCAAGAAATGGTCGCAGGCTCTCTTAGCCTTGCCTTTCAAAAGCTTTGCAACCGGAGAGCTTGAAACGCTAACGATAGCGCGCTTGTTTTCTGCATCCACTTGAATGTTCTGCAGCAGGCCAAAGCCAGAGGCAGTGAAAAAAACTTCCGAAAACTTCAGAAAGCGCTCCTGCTCCAAGCCAAAGTCAAGCCTNNAGGAACCTTTCCTGCTCCAGGCCAAAGTCAAGCCTGAACCTTGGGGCAAGCTGTTTTTCAAAAGAATCCTTTACGGAATAGTAAAGTTTTTTCTCAAACTCTACATTGTCCAAAAGGCTTAAGGAAGCAAGAAGGTCTGTCGGCACTATCACAAAAGGCACATCGACTATTGAAAAGTTGTAGTCCTTGAATTTTAACTGGTTCACGAAAACAAACTTGTCGAAAAACTTGTTCAGCATTGCAAAAGCCATTATAGTGGAGGCATTCTGGAGTTTTAAGAGTTTCGCGGCAACGCTGGTTTTTAATAATTAAGCAGGGTATTTTCTGTTATGGAATCCAGGGTAGTAACTGCAGACTTGCACTCGCATCTTCTTGAAAAAAAAGTCAAGCCTTTAAAGTACTGGCAGGGAGTGCAAAAGGCAGGCTTGGATGTTATCGCAATCACGGAACATGCTGAATACAATCCGAAAAAAGCCTTCGAACTGGTTAATGAAAAAAAGCCCGAAGGAATTCTGCTAATTCCAGGCACTGAATTGTTCACAAGCCTAGGGCACGTGATTGCCTTGGGGGAGAGCAGTGAAATTTACGAAATTCCTGAACTCCTTGAAAAAGGCGTAAGCATTGAGAAAGCAGTAGAGCTCGCGAGGGAAAATCGCATAGTGCTGAGCTTTGCGCACCCTTGGGGCTTTGACTCTGACAGCGTGGCTTACGTTGGCGGAGTGAGCAAGCTGAGGCATTACGCTGTTCACGGAAGCATGGGAGTGGAAGCTTATAACGGAATGATTGGAACTCTTGCGGAATCTGTCTTAAGGTCAAAGTGGGTGAAAAAGCCAATCGGGTTTTTTGCATACATGGAAAAGAACAGGCTTAGCAGGAGCGCTGGAATTGGGAAAATAATGGGCAGCATTAAGAAAAAGCTTGACAAGAAAGCCTATGACATTATCCAGAGAAACTTGAACGCGATGGAGTTCGGGGAAGAGGCAAATTTCATAACCGCAGGAAGCGACGCCCACTTTCCAGACAGGATTGGAACAGGCATTCTAAAGCTAAAAGTCTCTTCAGAAAGAATTCTTTCAGAAGCCTCATTCCTTGAGGCGTTGAAGGACAAGTCTAATGTAATCTGGGCAGGGCCTCCTTCTGTTGAGGTAAAGGAAGGCGTTTTCCAGAAAAAGCGCCTTGGAGTGAAAAAAAGCGAACTGCTCGGCGGCTTCAAGTATGTAATGAAGCGCAGAATCTTCAGGAGAAAAAAGCCTAAAAGCAAGGGTTAAAAAGCCTTGCCACTCTAATTCCTTCAATATATGCCGAAAGCCAACACGTTGTTTTTAAACCTATTAGAGACAAGGGCCTTGTGGATTATAGCGCAAAAGCCGTTGCACGGCTATGCAATCCTGAAAGAATTGAACAGGAACAGGAAGCGCAAGACAACTAATGGAACTCTTTACCCAATCCTTCAAAAGCTCCAGAGGCTGAAGCTGGTGCAGCTCAAGAGCAAGGGCGCGAGGGAGAAGAAAACGTACAGCATTACAGCAAAAGGCAGGAAAACTCTTGGAGAGGCCTGCAAAGAGCTTTGCATTGCCTTTGAAAGCATTTTCCAGGACTTTGTGTGCAGGACTTGCGGAGCAAGAGTGGAAAGGAAAAGGTGAATTTTTTGAAAGACAGCAGAATGCGCTCAATCATTAAAACAATCTCTTGGAGGACTATTGCAATAATTATCACATCAGCCGTGTCTTTCATCATTACTGGAAACTTGGTCATTGCATTGTCTATTGGAAGCATTGACACTTTGATAAAATTGTTCGCTTATTATTTTCATGAAAGAGTTTGGGAGCATGTTGGTTTTGGAAGGCACAAAACAAGCTGGTGATTCTTGAATGAAGGAAATCTACCTTGATTTTGCGGCAACGACTTTTGTAAGGCCCGAGGTGAAAGAGGCAATGGAGCCTTATTTCACCAGAGAGTTTGGCAACCCAGGCAGCATGCATTCTTCAGGCCTGCACGCAAAGCAGGCATTGGATTATGCGAGGGAAAAAGTTGCAAAAACAATAAACTCCAGGATTGATGAGGTTTATTTCACAGGCTCCGGGACAGAAAGCATAAACCTTGCAGTAAAAGGAGTTGCAAGAGCGTGCAAGAGAGCAGGAAAGGGAAACCACATTATCACTTCAAGAATAGAGCATCATGCTGTAATGGATTCTTGCAAGGACCTGGAAAAAAACGAGGGCTTTCGAATAACTTATCTTCCAGTGGATAAGTTCGGGCTGATAAACCTTGAAGAGCTGGAGAAAGCAATCGCTCCAGAAACAATACTCATTACGCTAATGTACGCAAACAACGAGATTGGAACAATACAGCAAATCGCGGAGATTGCAAAAATCGCGAAAAAACACAATGTCCTGTTCCATACTGACGCCTGCCAGGCAGGCTACGAGCTAAGCGTTAACGTTCAAGAGCTTGGAGTTGACTTAATGACCTTGAATGGCAGCAAGATTTACGGGCCTAAAGGAGTTGGAATGCTTTTCGTAAAAAAAGGCACTCCGATAGTTCCGATAATTCACGGCGGAGGCCAGGAAGGAGGCTTAAGGTCTGGAACTGAAAACATTGCGGGCATTGTGGGCTTTGCAAAAGCCCTGGAAATCTGCCAGAACGCTCGAGAGAAAGAAGCAAAAAGGCTAACAAAGCTCAGGGATTATTTCATCAAGGAATTGTTCAAGAGAATTCCAGACATAATGCTTAACGGCCATCCAGTACAGCGCTTGCCAAACAACGTTAATGTTTCAATACTAAGCATTGAAGGAGAGGCAGTTCTTTTGAAACTGAATGAGTTTGGAATTTACGCTAGTTCTGGAAGCGCGTGCACCTCTCACGATTTGGAGCCCAGCCATGTTGTTTTAGCGACTGGAGTGCCTTTTGAGGTAGCTCACGGAAGCCTGCGCTTTACTTTCGGAATTACAACAAACAAAAAACAGCTTGAGTTCGTGCTTAAGGCCTTGCCTCCGATAGTGAAGGAATTGCGAAATTTGAGCCCTGTAAAGCTAACGCTAAAGGATATTGAAAGAGAGATTGAAAAGCAGAAAGCTCTTGCGGCAAGCGTGAAGGTGGGATAATGGGAAAGAAAAAGAAAATTTCTAAAAAATCAAAAGCAAAGCCTGCAAAAAAAAGCAAGGCATTGCATTTCCAAAGCCCTGACGGCATTACAACACTAGGCCAGGACTGGTTTTACTCTCCGACAGTAAAAGAGCATTTTTTCAAGCCAAGGAATTTTCTTACAAACACAAGCAAGACTGGTTTGAAGCAATTTAATGGCACTGGACTTATCGGGAGCGCGGCCTGCGGAGATGTAATGCGCTTGTGGATTAAGGTTGATCCGCAGACTGAAAAACTTAAAGAATGCAAATGGCAAACTTTCGGCTGCGGCTCTGCGATAGCTTCCACCTCAATGCTTTCAGTAATGGTTACTGAGAATGGGGGCATGAAGGTTGAAGAGGCATTGAAGATAACTCCGCAGGACATTTTGAAAAGGCTTGGGGGATTGCCCGCAAGGAAAATCCACTGCTCTGTTTTGGGAGACAAGGCTTTAAGGGCAGCAATCAATGACTATTTCAGGCAGTCAGGGCAGTTGGAAAGAGTAAGGGGGGAAGGAAAGAAAGTCATAGACAAGGTTTTGGGAATTACTGACGAGGACATAGAGCACGCTGTTTTAGAGGGAGCAAAAACCTTTGAGGAGGTACAGCACAAGACAAAGGTCGGAGTGCATGACAAGGCTTGCGTTCCTGAAGTAATGCAGCTGATACACTATTATAGGAGAAAGCACTTTAACGAGGATTAAATGAAGCACTGCATTAATCCAAAAGAAAACGTTTCCCAGCTTCCAAAAGAGGTAAAAGAAGCATTTCTTGCAAGGCCTTTGAAGTTTTCAAAAATCCAGGAGCTTGCGGAAAAAGGCCTGCAAAAGCTTTACTGCAGCAAGAGCTGTATGGAGAGAATGGCAAAAAAATGCAAAGCATTCTTGCAGGAGAAAGGCGTCAGCATCGAGGTGCAAAACCTGAAGGGAAAGCCCTTAAGCCTGAGCCTGGAGCAGATAATGGAATTCAACGAGTTGAGGAAGGAAGGATTAAGCTATAGAAAGATTGCAGAAAAAATCGGGGCTTCAAAAAGCTCTCTGCATTACCTGCAGCGTTACGCGCAGAGGACAAAGCTCAAAAGCAACGGAAAGGTCTTAAGCCCTGCGTAAAAAGGGAAAGAANNAATTTAATAATGCCTAAATACCTACTCTTTCAAGGCAAAGCGGAGAGTGAACAAGATTGGAAATTTCTGAAAAGCTGAGGCACAGGCTATTGGCTGAAGAATTCAAGCTTAGGGCAAAACAGCCAATGGCGTGGACTAGGATAAAATACCGCAAGAACGTAAAGCTTCCTAAAGACCTGATGAGAAAGGCAAAGAGAAAGTTCAAGGACCAGCACATCAGCCCGCACAAGATAAAGCTGAGAAGGCGGAAATTCAAGAGCGGGAAAAGGAAAAAGCGCTAATCGTCCTTTAGCTTTTTCACTCTTTCTGAAATTTTTCTGCTTTTCAAGAACTCTTCACAGAGCAGAACGCACTCCTGCAGCAATGGCTCCAAAGATTCTGCGATTCCATTAAAGCCTGCGGCTCCAGGGTGGCCTCCGCTGCTGCCCTGGAATTTTCCTTCAAGCCTTGAGAGAACGTCAAGCGCCAGGTCAAAGCCTGTTTTTTGGACGAAATCTTCAGAAGCCCTAGCGCTCAAGCGAACCTGGTTTTTTTNNGATTCCTGAATCCGACAAACGCAACGTCAGCGCCAAGCTGTATCAAGGAATCTGCGGCTGCATTCTCAAAACAGCTCACCTCGCTAGTTGCCACCAGAACATTCCCTGCCTTGAAGAGCTGGACGCGCTTTGCGGCCTTTAAGGACGCAATCCTTTGCGAAACGTCTGGCGGAAGAGAGTACAAGCGCGTTATTTGCGCGAATTCTTTTCCTGCAATCTGCAAAAGCTCTGAAAGGCTTTTGAAAGTTTCAGAACTTGCTGTAATGAAGTTTGCTGAATCAGCAATAATTCCCGCAGCCAATAGCTGTGCGATTTTCGGAGTGATTTGAATCTTTTCTCTCTTGAAAATTTTGAAAATGATTTCAGTGGTTGAGACAGCTTTGGAGTCAAGGATTGAGAAGGCTTTTTTCGCTATAGAGCCTGAGGATTCTGAATGGTGGTCTATGAGAAAGCAAGGGCCTTTGAATTCTTGGAAGGCTGAAGCCTCAGAGCCTATCATCTCAAGATTGTTGAAGTCAAGCAGGACCAGGGCTTGAAAGCCTGAAACTACAGGGTTTAAAAGATGAGGGATTGAGAAATTGTCAGCCAGGGCTTTTGCCTGAAGGTTCAAATAGCTTGGAGCTCCAATTTCGAGCTTGAGTTTTGGAAAAGCTAGGTAGAGTGCTGCAGCGCTTGCGAAAGCGTCAACGTCTGCTGCTTTGTGGGCCAAGAGCAGGATTTTTTTTCCTTGCGCTTGCTTGAGGAATTTTTTGAGCACAGGCATGCTTTTAATTAAGGGATTTGCAGGTTTTTAAGCTTGAATGTTTTAGGCTTAGGGCTAGTTCTTCCTGCCTGCTTTTTCAGGCTTTGAAGGAAGGACTTTAGTCTCTTCTCCAGAGTTTTGGGCGCTGGAGCTTGAAGCCTCGCCTTCAATCCTTGACTTTAGCTTGTTCAGTTTTTCCACTAAAGCGTCCTCTTGCTTTTGCAATGTTTTAACCCTCAAGTCTGCTGTTTCTTTCTGTTCGGAAATCTCTTTCTTCAGGTCTTTCACGTCGCACAAGACCATTATGTTGGCGACTGCCTTGTAGGCTTTCTTTTCCTGGGTTTTTTCAAGCTCTTCAATCGCAGAATTCAAGGCTGTTGACTGGAACTGCAACTGCTGCTTTTGAGAGCTTATTCCCAAAAGCTGGTTTCTGTTCCTTTCAAACTCTGCAATGCTTTGCTGCAATTCTTGCTTTTCCATTCTCAAATTCCCCCTTACCTTGCTTTAACGTTTTTTGCAATAGGCGCTCTTTGCTTGTAGAATATCTTGTTCGCGCAGTTTGGGCAGCGGATTATGCCTTCAGGCATTGAGTCAATTTCAGTCCCGCACTTTCCGCACTTGTAGACCATTAAACAACACTCTCCTTTCCTTTGCTGCCGGAATCATGCTTTTGGCGTTTTTCTGCAGTTTTTTCCTGCCTTGCCTTTGCAGGAATTTCTTCAAGGCCGTGCTTTGTTTTTTCAGTTGCTTCAATCAGTTCCTTCAATGCTGGAACAAAGGTTTTTTGCGAAACCATTTTTTTGATAATGCTGCCCGTGAGGGTTTCTGGAACGTAAGCGCCGCCTGCAAAAACTGCTCCGCACTTCCTGCACCTGAAAATCCCTCGGGATTTTCGCTTTACTTTTGGAAACCCGCATTTTGGGCAGTTGAAAGGCTGCTTTTGCTTTTTCTCAATCTCCAAAACCCTTGTTTTTATCTTTGTGCCATACCTTGCGCCAAACCTTGCAGTGCTCTTTAGCTTTTTCGTGCTCATTCCAAAACCATTTTTTTCAGATTTGCTTCCTGATTTCTTTGGTGTTTTTCAAGGCAATGTCTATCGCACTGTCTATTTCAGAGGCTGTAAAGCTTCCCAAGCCGCCTTTCTGGAACGCTGTCAGATAGTCGTCTTCTGTGACAGCGACTGAAAACCTTGCGCTCTGGGCTTTTTCTTCAGGAAGGCTTGGGTCTGCTACAACAGAGTTTGCAATCTTTGCAAAAGTGCAGAGCAATGGCTTTCTTGAAAGCTTTATCTTTCCCTTGTATTCGCCCTTCACTATTTTCTTGTCCTCGAGCTTTGGCATTTTAGTCTCCAAAAGAGAAACTATCGAGGCAAGGGCTGCTGCATCGAACAAATTCCCGTCATGGTTTAGGGCGTAAATGTCTACAAAGGCAGTCCAGCAAAGCGTTCCTTCCTCAATGCTCCATTCCTTGAAGTCAAGGCACTTGCTTTCCCTTATTCCTCTATCTACCACTCTTGCAAGCTCTATTGATTCCTTGTCAGGAGGGCCTGCCTCGAATGTTGGAGAGGCTATCGGAAGAAGTTCCACTCCAACGTTTAATGTTCCAGCATCAGGGCTGTCCGGGAATGGGGTTGAGGTAATCATTTTCACTCCGACTATAACGTCGGTTTCTCCAATCTTTACTCTTGCTGAACCGTCAGCGTTTTCCGAAATGTTTTTCACTATGTTTATCTTCCTGTACTGGTCAAAGGCTCTTGCATCCAGTCTTTTCCCTTCCCTTATTGCCTGCAATACCTTGTCTGTCCTGAAATCCCAGCTTACTAGACTGCTCATTGTACAACGCCTCCGTTTTCTGCTGCCTCTACTGGCTGCTCGTACTTTTTCAGCAATGCCTGTTTTTGAAGCTCGTAAACCTGCTTTATTGCCTCGAAAGCTTTTCCTCTGGCTTCAAGCCATTCTTTTTTTGAAAGCAGGCCGTCCATCTGCAAAAGCACTATCTCTTCGGTGTTCGGGAGTATTGCCATTGGAATATCAACAGCGTCAGGCGCGTCTTCCTCAAACTTGTTCATGTCTACAATAATTTTTCCGCCTGCTTTTCCTACAGCAACTCCGGAAATCAAATCCCGCATTGGAATTCCTGCGTCAGCTACTGCAACAGCTGCGCATGTAAGCGCTGCAATCCTTGTTCCTGCGTTGCTGTCAAGCACTTCCACAAAAATGTCTATTGCGGTGTTAGGAAATCTCTCAGTGAAGATTGCCCTTTCAAAAGCCTCGCTTGAAACCTTTGAAATTTCAATGTCTCTTCTCCCGGGCTTTGGGTTTTTCCTGTCAGGGACTGAAAAAGTTGCCATCCTGTAAGAATAGCGGACAACTGCCTTGTATGGGGAGGCAGTGTGCTTTGGCAGGCATTCTCTAGGCCCGTAAACTGCTGCTATTACCTTGTTCTGTCCCCATTCAAGATAACAGCTTCCATCAGCTCTTGGAACAACTCCGACCTGTATTTTTATGGGCCTTACCTGGTCTGTTGTCCTTCCGTCCAAGCGTTTTCCTTGCTTGTTCACGAATTCTGTTTTTTCTTCCTTTTTTTTAGCTGCCATTAGAATCACTCTCGTTGTTTAAAACCATGCCTTTCAACTCCTTGTCTAATTTTTCCACTGCCTTGCGTTCTTCAAGGGCTGGGTTTTCCGCAAAGGCTTGCGGCTTGACGCTCTTGTTTGCATTGGCTACAAAGTCCTGGACTTTTACTGTCAGATTTTCAAGATGCGCTTCGCGCTCTATTTTTTCAACCAGCTTTATGAGCAATTGGACGTTTCCTCCCTTTGCCCAAATCCAGCCGTTCCTGCCTACAAGTATTGTTGAATTTGTCCCTCTTTTCAAAACATCAAGCATGCTCGCGTTCTTTCCAATCACTCTGGGGACTTTCACCGGAGAGATTGAAATTATCTCGCCTCCGTAAAACACCCTAATCTGGCCAAGCTCTGCCTCTTTCAATTCATTAACATCCAAAACCCTTGCTGAAATTATATAGCCTGGCTTTAACTGCTCCCTGATGTCTTTTTTTGAAACAAAGCTTTGCGTGAAAGAGTTCAGGTCTACCATAAAGCCTGTTGCTTTCTCGCTTCCCACAACTCCGACTATTACGTCATCCATTCTTGGAACGTACCTTCCCTCTAATGCTATTACTGAAACATCGCCTGGCTTGTCGTCAAGTATTCCTATAACGTCAGAGTATAATTTTCCGTTCTGCATGAAAACATGCTCGCCCGGCCTCTTTCTCTCAGCTGTCAAAAGCTCTCCAGGCACTACAATCTTTTTCAATCAAAAAACCTCCATTTTTTAATTCTCCAAAATTTTCGCTTCAACATTCCCGTGAGTTAAATGATTCAGCTCGTTGAACAGTTCGTTCTTCAATCCAACAGGCAGCTCGAAAATCGCTACCAGGCTTCCGTTGCTTTGCCATTCCTGCTTTGAGGCATGGTACTTGTGGATTACTGGCATTGCCTTGCCGGCAAACTCCGCAGGCACTTTCACAGCAACCTTGAGCTTTTCCAACGAGATTGGAATGATTTTTTTTATCTCCTTCAGTATTTCCGGAATCTGCTCCTGCACGCTCTGGAAAACGTCCACTTGAATCCTGGCTTCATTCATCGCGTTCTCAATCCTTAAAGGAGGATGGGGGGCTTTGGTTTGAGGATTCAACGCGTTGTTTGAAATGAACGCTATTATTTCCTTGCGCTTTTGCTCGAGCATCTGCCTCCTTTGCTCTGTTGTTAGCTGCACCTCTCCGTTCTTTATTATCCTTGAAACAACCTCTTTCAATTCAGTTGTTCCAAAAACCTTCTTCACGATTTCTTCAGAAGCTTCCTCGCCTTTGTTGGCGTCCTTGTAGATTGCATCCATTGCCAATAAATCGCTTAACTCTACGCTTTTCCCGTGCTTTAAATCCAGGGCAAGGTTAGGGTCTACCAGTATTTCAAACTTGTGGCCTGAATGTTCAAAACGCGCTATTACAGCATCCTCCATCTTCACCAATGCAATCACGCCTTGCTTTCAAAAAAAAGCCATTGCTTTTTTAAAAACTCAAAGCTTCTGGAAAAAACATGATTTTTTAAAAAAGCCTTTCAGGGCTTTTCTTCCTATTTCTTGCTGAAATTATTCAAGTGAATTTTCATCTCTTCCTTGGGGATTTGATTGTATTTCATCCTCAAGTCTATATACCCAAAGTCAAGCCTTGAAGCGTCAATCTTTTCATGCTCCGGCAGCACTCTCTTTATTGCCTTGAGCATTAAAGCGATGCCTTCCTCGTAAGACATTGCATCCTTGTACTCTTTCTCGAACAGTTCCATTGCCTCGTTCCTTCCTGCCCCAATGGCTATTGCCTTGTACTCTGCCAAAGCGCCTGAAGGCTCTGTCTCAAACAATCTCTTTCCTGATTCATCTACTCCGCCGATAATGAAGGAAACCCCGAAAGGCCTCATGCCTCCGTATTGGGTAAAGGCCTGCTTTATTCCAGAAACCTCTTTCACCAAGGTTTCAACATGGATTGGCTCTTCATAATGCATCATGTTCTCTTGCGATTTCTCCCTCGCGATCTCCACAAGCCTTCTCGCGTCTCCAACCAATCCAGAACTTACAGCAGCGATGTGGTCATCTATTACAAACAATTTTTCAATGCTTTCAGGAATCAAGAGCCTGCTCGCTGTCTTCTTGTCAGCCCCGAAGATGACTCCCTTGTCGTAAACCAATCCCAAGCCTAAAGTGCCTTGCGAGACAATCTTTGAAGCATACTCTACTTGGTATAGCCTTCCGTCTGGAGAAAACATGGTTGCTGCTCTGTCGTATGCGGACATTTTAGGGCTTGGATACATGATTTAAAACCTCTGCTCAAAAAAATGGGCATTTTCGAAAATGCCAAAAAGCATTCTTTCCCTTTTAAAACCTAAAGAATAGTAAAAGCAAAGGTTAAAAAGGCTTTTTCAAAACGCCCAAAAAGCCTGGACAGGAAAAGCAATAGTCAAATATTTATACAGAAACAGCAGTATTTGTATTGTATGANNAACTGGCGCAAAGCCTCGCCTCGCTAGAGGCACGCATTGGCAAGGAACTTCCTTAGAGCTTGGCGCAGCGCCTGACGGCGGAGGGCCAAAAGGCAAAAAGCCTTTGAAACGCCTCACGCCAGGACAACTCGCCAGAGTTCTCCGAGAAGCCGGAATAACCCCCGGCGGAAGGCAGCTTAGAAGAAGGCAAAAGCGCTAAGCCAGAATTTGGTTTTTATTTTCCAGCAATTGTCTTCAGCTTTTTCACGCTGCCTGAAACCGAAACAATTCTAGGAATTGCAGAAATTCCTGCAACTTTTCCGACAAAAAGCAAGCCTGCCTTTACGTTCTCGCACTCTTCAAGAGAGCATTTTACAATCCCAAGATTTTTCCCGCCATAAAATCCAATGAACTGGAGCCTTTGCTCAGCAATTCCCTTGCTTCCGAAAATCTGCAAAAACCTCTGCATTATTTCCTTTTCAACGATTGCAGCGCTCAAGGGCTTTTCAGCAAAAAGCTCAAAAAGCACGTAACGCTTTTTTCCACGCATGCTTAAAGGCAGCGCCTTCAAGGACTTTTTCACGTTCTTCATTCTTTCTCTCCTTCCAAGATTTCAAAGCCTTCAAGCTTTCCTTTCTTTTCCAAAAATCTTTCCAATCCCCTCACCTGCTTTAACGCCTGCTCCCTGGAATAGCCCAAAAGGCACAAAAAGCTTGCAAAATCCTTTTCCTGCCTTGTGCCAAAAGCGTTTTTCGCTCCTGAAAAAACCGCGATTTGAATCTTGAACTTCCTGCAAAGCCTTGCAACAAGCAGATAATTGCGCAATAAAGCCTGAAGCCCTTCGCTTCCTGCATTTGCAAACTCCTCAAACAGTAATCCAATGCAAACCTTGTTTTCTGCAGCAAGCCTTGCTAGAGCAGCGTCAAACTCCGGCTTTCTTGCGCTAGAGCATGGCATGAGCAGGAAATCAACTCTTTCATTGCTTACAGCAAACTTGTTCCTTCCCAAATTCTTTCCGTAAACTGCAATAAAGTCTGCCTTCTGCCTGAACTTCAACAGCTCTTGCATGTTTGGGGAATGCAATACGTGGCAGGTTTTGAAAGCAGTGCTTGAAATTTTTTCCTTCAACTGCTTTAGCTCGAAATCATTCCTGAAAGTTTTGGCAATAATGAAGTCTTGGCCTAGCTTTTTTGCCAAAGGCTGCAATTCCTGCACTGAATCAAAAAACACCAAATCAAGGTACATTCTTGCCACTTCCAAAAACCAAAAAGGTTCGTCAATAAACTAAATCATCGATTTGTTTTTAATGTTTTCAACCCAAAAGCTGTTTTCAAGAAGCATTGACTTAAAAATGGATAATGATATACTTGTATATACCAAGATATTTATTCGGGCAAGGCAGGAAAATCCTGCTAAGCAGCCATGCCTTGCAGAGAGCCGATCAAAGAAGAATAAGCATTGAATTGGTCAGGAATGCCCTGCTTTGCGGAAAATGCGAAAAAACAGGAAAAAACTCTCTGAGGTTTTGCAAAAGGTTCAGGAAAGGGATTGTTGTTTGCGTTGCAGTCCAAAAAAATGAGATAATCCTTGTCAAAACTGGGGAGTGGAAAAAATCATGAAATGCCCAAAATGCGGTTCTGAAACTTCCTTGAAAAAGGAAGCGCTGCAAAAGAGCGGTTTGGATTACGAGTCGCATTACTGCACAAAATGCAGGGAAGGCTTTGTAGACATGAAACAGCTGGACGAGCTTGCAAAAAAAGAAAAAAGCTTAAGAGATGCCAAAAAGACCAAAATTTCCAGATGGGGCAACTCTTTGGCTGTTAGAATCCCGAAAGAGTTTGCGACTGAATTAAAAATTACTCCAGGAAAGCACGTGCTTGTTTCAAGAGAGAACAAAGCCTTGAAAATAATCCTGCAATCCTGATTACTTTGCCTTTCTTCCTTTAGCCCTCAAGGAAGGCCTGACTTTTTCAGTTCCAAAGCCTTTCCTGGACATGCCTCTGCCTTTTTTCTGGCTTGAGGTCAATCCTCTGAAAGCCCTGTTGGAATGCTGTTTTTCGCAAATCCAGTTCAATTCCTTGTCAGCAATTATTGAAGGGTGCGAAGTGTCTACAAGAATGACTTCAAAATACTTGAACTTTCCGTCCTCTCCAACCCAATAAGAGTTCAAAACCTCCATGTTGGAAAACTTTCTCCCAGCCCTCTGTTCTGCAATGCTTTGGATTGAAATCTTCCTTGTAAGCTTCCTAACTCCCATTCTCTTAGGCTTTCTCCCGACATTAGGCCTTTTGTGGGCTCCGGAGCCTTTCCTCACTCTCACTCTTGCCACAATAATGCCCTGCTTTGCCTTAAAGCCTAAAGTCCTGGCTCTTGCAAGATTTGTGGGCCTTTCAAGCTTTACAACACTTGCGCCCTGGCTCCTGAAATCCTGCATTCTTTCCTGGAAGAGCCTCTTGAAGCTAAAGCCGTCAAGCTTTTCTCCAGAGTACTCTCTCTCAAAGCTCTGCTGCAACTGCTTTTGAAAACTCATGCAAAAAACCACTTTTTTTAACCAAATGCGGAAAAATAGTGTTTAAAGCGTTTTTTCCGAAAAGATTGTTTGCAAAAACGTTTAAAAAAGCATTAGAAAGAAGCTGGAAAAAATGGGAAAATGCGACCGCTGTTCAAAAGAAGGCAAAATCTTCCTAGTTTACGGGCCCCACTATTTCTGCCACTCGCACTTTTTAGAGTTTTTTGAAAAGCGCGTGCGCAAGACAATCAACAAGTTCAGGTTAGTAAAGCCCGGCGAGAAAATAGCCATTGGAGTTTCCGGAGGAAAAGACTCCATTACAGTCTTGCACTTGCTGCGCGAAATCTTCCCGAAAGGCACTGAACTAAAGCCGGTGTGCATTGATGAAGGAATTCCAGGCTATAGGGACAAGGCTTTAAGGATTGCAAAAAAGCACTTTCAAGAACTCGGCATGGATTACGCAATAATCAGCATGAAGAAAGAAATAGGGTTTTCAATGGCTGAAATCGCGAAAAAGCTCAACAAGGAAAAAGAAAAACAGGAAACGCAAGGCACCTGCAGCTATTGCGGAGTCTTCAGAAGAAAACTGTTGAACGATTTTGCAGTAAGC
>DUFJ01000066.1 GCA_013331925.1 Candidatus Iainarchaeum sp. | reverse complement strand
TGCTGTCATTGCAATGCGCAGGTCGGTGTCAATGTTTACCTTTTGCACTCCAATTTTCACTGCCTGCTGGATTTGGTCTTCTGGAACTCCCTTGCTGCCTTGAATGTTTGCGCCAAATCTGTTGCACACCTCAACGTATTCCGGCAAAACAGAGGAAGCCCCATGCAGGACTAGCGGGATTTTCACCAATTTTCTGATGCGTTGCAATCTTTCCAGGTCAAGTTTTGGCTCTGCCTTGAACTTGTAAGCTCCATGAGATGTTCCGATTGCAACAGCGAGCGAGTCACAGCCTGAACGTTCAACAAATTCTTTTGCCTGCTCCGGGTCTGTGTATATTGCGTTTGCTGAAACAGCGCCTCCTTCTCCAGCATCAAACTGCTCTCCAATAAGCTTTCCCAATTCTGCCTCTACTGAAACTTTTTTTCCATGCGCGAAATCAACAACTTTTTTTGTTAGGGCAATGTTTTCTTCAAACTGCAAATGGCTGCCGTCAATCATTACTGAAGTAAAGCCGTCATCGATTACTTGCTTGCATAATTCAAAACTGTCCCCGTGGTCTAGATGAATGGCAATCGGCAGGTTTGAGTCTTTCTCCGCGGCTTCAGCCAGCTTCATTATGTAAGTTCTGCCAGCGTACTCTCTCGCGCCCTTGCTTACTTGCAATATCAAAGGAGCGTCAAGCTCTTTTGCTGCCGCGATTATTCCCTGCAGGATTTCCATGTTGTTGATATTGAAAGCGCCAACCGCAAAATTGTTTTTCATTGCTTTCTGCATCAGTTCATTGTTTGTTATAAACATTTTTTCACCCCTTTCCAAAGAAGAGTTTTGCTTCTTCAAGCCTTTGTTTCGGCACTGTTTTCAATTTTCCCAACGCTTCCTGCATGCCAACACTGACTATTTCCGTGCCTTGCAGTGCTGCCATTTTCCCGAACTCTTTTTTAGAAACCATTTCTGCCGCATGGATTCCAAAACGCGTTCCCAAAACTATGTCGAAAGCGCTTGGCTGCCCGGCGCGCTGCAAGTGCCCTAAAACAACGTGCCTTGATTCCTTGCCAGTGAGTTTTTCTATTTCTGCAGCAAGAGTTTCAGCAACTCCCCCAAGCCTTACGTGCCCGAAAGCGTCAAGCGCCTTGCCTTGAGTTTGCACAGTGCTTGTTTGTTTTGAAACCACGCCTTCAGAAACAGCAATTATTGAATAGTGCTTTCCCTGCTTGTCCCGTTGTTTAACTATTTTGCAAATTTCTTCAATATCATAAGGCTCTTCAGGAAGCGCGATATAATGCGCTCCGCCTGCAATTCCTGCATGAAGCGTTATCCAGCCAGCATGCCTGCCCATTACCTCAACAACCATTACGCGCTCGTGGCTTTTTGCTGTGGTGTGAAGATCGCCAATGGCTTTTGCTGCAATATTTACGGCAGTGTCAAAGCCAAAGGTGTAGTCAGTTGCGTTAACGTCATTGTCGATTGTTTTTGGCACTCCAACAACTTTAACGCCTTCATTTTGCAACTTCATCGCAACGCCTAATGTATCCTCTCCGCCGACTGCAACAAGGCAGTGAACGTTGAATTTTTTCAGGTTTTGCTTCAGTTGTTCAACGCCGTTTTCTATTTTGTAAGGGTTGGTTCTTGAAGTGCCGAGAATTGTTCCGCCAAGCGTGTGAATGCCTTCAACGTTGTCTAAATCCAGCGGCCAAGGCTCGCCTTCTCCAAGCAAGCCATTCCAGCCTTTCCTGAAGCCTAAAACATTATAGCCCAAGCTCATTGCTTTAACAGTCAACGCGCGGATGACCGCGTTAAGGCCAGGGGCATCGCCTCCGCCGGTCAGCACGCCAATTACTTGCTTTCCGCTTTCAGAAATAGAGTTTTCGGTTTCTTGGAGTTTTTTTGCCAAAATTTTCCCCTCAAAACGATTATTGGCTAATTCCGCATTGCTATACATAAAAGCAGGCAGTTTCTTTTTATTAACTTGTCGTGTTTTAAAAACCTTCAATCAACACATTACATTATGCAGGGGTAGCGAAGCGGTCAAACGTGNNAACTGTCGGTTTGCGCCAGCTCAAAAACCCTTTTGCTCCGCAAAAGCGTTTACGGAAAAAGCTTCGCAGGCATAATGGCTAAAGCCATTATGCGAAACAACAGGGTTTGTTGGAACAATCCTTTATCTAGTCTTGAACCCTAGGCCGTGGATTATTTCAAGAATGCTCTTTTCTATTTCCTTGTGGTCTTTGTTTTCAAAAAACTCGGCCCTTATTGTAATGCTTTTTTCATTGCTTCCGGAATTATTGTCAAACTCGTCAATGCACTGGACGTTAAGTTTTGTTTTTTTTGCAAAAAGCCCGCATAATGTTTGAGGGTTCAAGGCTTTTGGAACAATGAATGAGAAGTCCCTGTGGGATTTTTTCAGGTTTTGGTTCTTCCAGGCAATCTGTTCTTCCCTTGTCGTGAGCCTGAATTTTTTCGGGTTTAAAACAACCTCGTGCTCTCCCTTCAAAAACACTATCTTGTCGCTTGAGTAGTGCTTCAGCTTTCCGTAATGCTTGCTTTTGTTTTCAGTGTTTTCAAAAAGCACTGACTTTCCCTCAAGGCTTTTCAGCAAGGCTTCAGTGTACTTTATTGCCTCTATTGCCTTGTCGCTGCAGGTTAGGAAGAATTCCTTGTCCTCGAAAAGAAAGCTTGTCTTGAAAATTTCCTTTTCAAGCCCTTCCAGATCGTTTCTTTTGCATGTTTGGAGAAGTTCTTTGGCTGCCTTCAGCAGTTTTTGCCTTACTTTCTCGTTGTAAGGGTTTGCAAGCTGTATTTCAGCGTACATTCTGGGGTTTTGGGTTACAACCCTTGCTATAGTGTCAAGGTAGAGTTCATAGACTGGAGACGCAAATGCAAGGCTTCTTTCAACATCAACTCCCAAGTCGTAGATTGTTTTTGCAGAGAGTATTTGCGTAAAGTGCGTCAAGCCCTGCACTATTGCTAAAGTCTTGTCATGCTCTAGCGCGTCGCTTTCGACTATTCTCCCATTGGCGTTCTGGAAGGCGTTCTTTATTTTTTCAAAATTTTCCCCGCAATTCCTTATCTTGATGAAAATTATCGGAAAGCCCGCGATGCTTTTCACTCTAGGGCCGTGCATTGGGTGCATTGAAGCGATTTCAATGTCTTTCCTTTTTATTTTCTCCAGTTCCGGGCAGATTCTTGACTTTATGGAGCAAAAGTCAGCAAGCAATGCGCCCTTCTTCAGCTCTTTCGCGATTTTTCCTGCAAGGCTTATCGCGGCTTTTTCAGGCACTGCAAGTATTACAGCATCATGCTCAATCTTTTTCAGTTTTTTAGGCTCGAGAAATTCAAGACCGTTTTTTTCAGCCAGTTCTTTTGCTTTTTTGCTGTCGATGTCTGTTATTGAAACTTGGAAGCCGTTGCCTTTGAAGAATTGCGAGTAAAAACTGCCAAAGTTTCCAGCGCCAATGATTAAAAGCTTCATTCAAAAAACCTGAATTTTTCTTTCTTGAATCCTTGCGGTCTCTCGTTTTTTTAGCCGAGTTTTTGGGCTTTTTGTTCCATTAAAGCATTAACCAGAACCAATGCAAGCATTGATTCTGCGACTGGCAGAATGCGCGGGCAGATGCAAACATCATGCCTTCCAATCACTTCAATCTCGCTATTTTCAGAATTCCTGTTTATTGTCTTTTGCTTTTTTGATACTGAAGGCGTTGGCTTTACTGCAATCCTTGCGGTAATGTCTTGCCCTGTGCTAATGCCGCCTAGGATTCCGCCCGCGTTGTTTGACAAGAATTCTGGCTTTCCGTTTTTTGCAGTAATTTGGTCGTTGTTTTCAGAGCCAAGGCTTTTTGCAGCCCTGAATCCTGAGCCTATTTCAACTGCTTTTACTGCGCCAATTCCCATCAAGGCTCCGGCAATTTCAGAGTCAAGCTTTTCAAACACTGGCTCTCCTAATCCTGCAGGAACGTTAAAGGCCTTTAATTCAACAATTCCGCCTATCGAGTCTCCTTTTGCTGCTGTTTCTTTCACCAATTCTTTCATTTTCTCTTCTGTTTCAATTTCCGGGCATCTTAATTCTGTATCGTAAACTTTCTCAAGCTGTTTTTCGGAAAACTCTCTCTTACATTCTATGCTTCCTATTGCTTTCACAAAGCCTGCAATCGTTATTCCGTGCCTGGCGAGGATTTTTTTTGCAATCGCTCCAGCAGCAACCCTTGCAAGTGTTTCCCTTCCGGAACTCCTTCCGCCTCCCCTATAATCGTAAAACCCGTATTTTTTGAAGTATGAAAAGTCAGCATGGCCTGGCCTGAACAAGTTTTTTATCTGCTCGTAGTTTGCTGACTTTTGGTCTTCATTGTAAGTGAGCATGCAGATTGGAGTGCCTGTCGTCTTTCCTTCAAAAACTCCGGAGAGAATTTTGATAGAGTCTGACTCTTTCCTTTTTGTTCCAGCAATTCCGCTTCCTGGTTTTCTTTTGTCCAGTTCTTTTTGGATGTCTTCCTCGCTTATTTCAAGCCCTGCCGGACAGCCGTCAACCATGACTCCGACAGCTATCCCATGGCTTTCGCCAAAGCTTGAAAGCTTGAACAATTTCCCGAAACTGTTTCCTGCCAAGAAAGTTCACCTTTGGATTATTTTTTCAATCTCTTCAAAAAATTCTGGAAAGCTCTTGTTCACTGCTTCTTCCTTTTCTATTGAAATTCCTTGCACTTTCAGTCCTGCGACAGCAAAGCTCATTGCAATCCTGTGGTCGTTGTTTGAGTCTATCAAAGCGCCGTGCAGGTTTTTTCCTTCACTAATTCCGGTAATGGTGATTGAGGAATCGTCAGCTTCCACGTTTGCGCCTAGCTTTCTCAGCTCGTTCACTGTGACTGAAATCCTGTCTGATTCCTTGAATTTCAGGTGTGCAATGTTTGTTATCCTTGTCTTTCCTTCAGCAAATGCCGCAACTACTGCAAGGGGCATTACAATGTCCGGAAAGTCGTTCATGTCAACCTCTCCTAATCCTTTAAGCTTTCCGGCTTCCAATTCTGCAAAATCTTCCCCCCGTTTTACTTTGCAGCCCATTTTTTCCAATGCATTAATGAAAAACTTGTCGCCTTGCTTTGAATCATGCCGTAATCCATTCACCTTGACTTTTCCGCCGCATATGGCTGCTGCCGCGAAAAAATATGCTGAATTGCTGTAATCTCCTTCAATGCTTATTTCCTTTCCCTTGTAAGACTGGCCTGTTTTCACTTCAAAGCTTTCATACTTGCTGTTTTTTGCTTCAACGCCAAAATCCTTCATTGACTGGATTGTTACGTCAATGTATGGCTTGGAGCTTAAGTCTCCAAGGGTTTTTATTATAGTTTTTTCTTTCGCGTAAGGCGCTGCAACAAGTATGGATGAAAAATATTGCGAACTCTTGTCTCCTGCAAGGCTTGTAATTCCGCCTTTGAAAGAGCCGCATTTTACCTTGATTGGCGGGCAGCCGTTTCCGTTGATTGAGACTGCTTCAACCCCTAAAGGAATCAGGGCATCAAGCAGGTCCTGCACTGGCCTTCCAGTGCGCATTCTTTCAACACCGTCAAGGATTACCGCATCTTCGCCTTTTGCAAGGCCTGCTATTGAAACCAAAAACCTTATTGTAAGCCCGGAGTTTCCAACAAACACTGCCTCTTTTGGGGCTTTTGGCTTTCCTGCAGTTCCTTGAATTGTTATAGTGTTTGATTTTTTATCAACCTGGATTTTAGCGCCGAACTGCTGCATTGCCTTTATTGCATAAATTTGGTCTTCCGCAATCAATCCCCGCTTTATTATAGTAGAGCCTTGAGCCAAGGCGCCGATTATTATGGCCCTTAAAGTGTGCGCTTTTGAGGGTGGGGCATCAACCTCTCCAGAAATAGCCCTTGCAGGGATTATTTCCCTAACCATGAAATGAACTTGCTGCAATTAGTTTAAAAACTCTTCAAGCTTTTTAAAATCGGAAATTATCTTGCCATTAAGAACTGGTTAAAAAATGTTTTTCGCATTTTTTGATGACGAAAAACAATTCTATCCGCCATCATTTTGCATCTTTGCATAATTTTATTACGTTTTCTATTATTTTCCCGCCAAGCGTTGTCATTATGCTTTCAGGATGGAATTGGACGCCTTCAACAAACTTTTCAGTTTTGTGCCTGACGGCCATTACTTCGCCGTCTGGCGAAGCCGCGCTGACTTCCAGACACTCGGGAATTTTCCTGCCCGCAAGGCTGTGGTATCTTCCCGCAAGGAAAGGGTTTTCCAAGCCTTCAAAGATTGTTTTTCCGTCATGCTTTATCTTGCAGGACTTTCCGTGCACTATCTGCTTTGCTCCAGCAACAACCCCGCCAAAAGCCTCAATGATGCATTGGTGCCCAAGGCAGACTCCGAGAATTGGAATTTTTCCAAAGTATTTTTTTATTAGGTGGATGCAAATGCCAGCATTTGCTGGATTGCTTGGGCCAGGGCTTATTACAACCAGTTTTGGCTTTATTTTCTCAACAACCTCGCCAATTATTTTCATTGGCGTGTTATTCCTGTAAACTGTCACCTTGCAGCCTCTTTTCCCGAACTCGTCCACAAGGTTGTAGGTGAAAGAGTCAAAATTGTCGATGAATAGCACGTTCATTTTGAACCGCCTTTGCTCCCTGCTTGAGTAGCGGCCTAGATTGCCTTAATGCATGCTCTTGCCTTTCTTTCGGCCTCGTCAAACTCTTTTTCAGGCACTGAGTCAAAAACAATTCCTGAACCGCTCCTTATGAACGCCTTTTCTCCCTTAAGCCGAATTGAACGTATTACTATTGCGGAATCAAATTCCCCCTTGCTTGTCAAATACCCAATGCTCCCGCCATAGAACCCGCGCTTGTTTTTCTCGAATTTCCTGATAAGCTCCATTGCTTTTACTTTAGGCGCTCCTGAAAGAGTCCCCATGTTCATGCTTGCAAGATAAACGTGCAAAGCGTCAAGCCCTTCCTTTAAGATTCCGCTAACGTTGCTTACCAAGTGCATCACGTGAGAGTATTTTTCAACAAATTGCGGCCTGTCCAAAACCCTGGTTCCAGGCTTTGAAACTCTCGCAACATCATTCCTTGCCAAGTCAACAAGCATCGTGTGTTCTGCAAGCTCTTTCTCGTCAGTTTTCAGCTCGTTCTCCAGCCTTGAATCCAGGTCAGCATCTATCCTGCCGTCTGCAGCGAAACCCCTTGGCTTTGTTCCTGCAATCGGCCTTATCTCGACTTTTTTGTCCCCGCCCTGCAGGTTTGAAACTTTAATGAACGTTTCAGGGCTGCTTCCAAAAAGCGTTCCTGACTCTGTCTTGAAATAAAACATGTAAGGGCTTGGATTCAAGGCCCTTAACGCCTTGTAAACAAGAAGGGCGTTCTTTACTGGCTCTATTATCGTAGTTTTGCTCACGACAATTTGGAAAACATCGCCTGCAATAATGTGCTCCTTGCACTTTTCAACCATTGAAATAAACTCTTCCTTGCTGGTGTCTGAAGACTTTTTCAATTCAGCGCTTTCAGCATCTTCTTTGCTAAATTTCCTTTCCGAAGCTTGCGAAAACCTTTCCTGGAATTCTGAAATTATTTTTTCACATCTTTCTCTGCCTTCTTTCTCGCTTTCAAGTTCCGGAAAGTAATTAGCCGCAAACAACGTCTTGTTTTCTTTATGGTCTATTATGAACAGGTTGTCCAGGAATACCATGTCAAAGTCAGGGTCTTTTGTAATGTCCGACTTGTTTTTTGGAAGTTTCTCAAACTGGTCTATGAAATCATAGGATATTGCGCCAAAAACCCCGTTTGGAATTGCCGTTTCTTTGCAATCGCTTTTGAACTTGAACCCGACTGTTCTGATAACGTCAGCAAGTGTTGGAACTTTAAGCCTTTCTTCCTCTGAAACAATCCCCTCATGCTCTTTCACGCTGCCCGAAATCTTGCTTTTTGAAAATCTTATTTTCTCGCAAAATCCAAAGTCATCCTTTAATGACTGGATTATTTTCTCGCCAAGCAAGTTCAAAGCCTGAATCTCAAAATCAGTTCCTTTCCCGAACAGCCTCAGGCTTGGATTGCATCCGCCAATGCTTTTTTCCCCAATCGTCTTTTGCATGTCTGCAGATTCCAGCATTATGCAATTGTCTTTCTTTCCGTTGCTTGAAAGCAAAGCAAAGAACTCGACCGGGTCAACAACCCTTTCGACTGTTTTCACAACTGTTTTTGCAATTTCCATACTGGCACTTTTGTTTCTAAAAGCATTGCGAAGAAATTATAAACGTTGTTTTCGCGCCTTTCCGTGAACTAGCCGAAAAGCATATTGTTTTTTATTGAACGCTCGAAGCAATTCATAAACTAGGGCCCGTAGTCTAACGGTTAGGACGAGACCTTCACACGGTTTAGAGGGGAGTTCGATTCTCCCCGGGCCCACTTTTTAAAGTGTTTTTTTGGGGTTGCAAAAATGAGCGAGAAAGTTTTCATCCTTGACACTACTTTAAGAGATGGAGAGCAGTCAAGAGGGATTTCTTTCTCAGTCCAGGAAAAGCTTTCAATAGCAAAGCTCTTGCTGAAGGAAGTAAAAGTTGACAGGCTGGAAATTGCTTCCGCAAGAGTCCAAGGCGGGGAGGAGCAGGCTGTTAGGGAAATCTGCTCCTGGGCTGAAAGCGAAGGATTGCTTGGCAGGATTGAGGTTTTAGGCTTTGTTGACAACGGAAAGAGCATTGAATGGGCAAGTCAGGCAGGCTGTAGAACAGTCAACATTCTCGCGAAAGGCTCCTTGAACCATTGCTTAAAGCAGTTGGGAAAAAAGCCCGAAGAGCATTTTGCTGATGCTGCAGGAGAAATTGAAACCGCTGTCTCTAAAGGATTGAAAGCCAATGTCTACCTTGAAGCATGGAGCACTGGAATGCTTGAGAATGAAGGCTTTGTTTTTGACTTTTTGAAAATGCTTTCCAAAACCAGAGTTGAGAGNNCTTGCGGCAGCAAACTCTCTCGCTGCTGTAAATGCAGGAATCAGGGCAGTGCACTGCACTGTCAACGGCCTTGGAGAAAGAGCAGGCAATGCTGCCTTGGCTGAAGTTGTTGCCTTGATTAACGACAAGTCAAGCCT
>DUFJ01000111.1 GCA_013331925.1 Candidatus Iainarchaeum sp. | reverse complement strand
GCTCCCTTTCAGGAACACGCTCTCTAGTTTGCCCAAAGAAAAGAAAAGCAAGAGCCTTCTTTCTTTTGGACAAGCTGTAGACTTTTCTTTCTTGGAAGAAAGAAAAGGCTTAGATTCCAGGCGTGCGCATTGGACCGCTCTGCCACCGCTGCATTTTATGGATTATTGAAGGCAAGAGTTAAAAAAACAAAACTTTCATTCCAAAGCTTTTCAAGCCAAAAGCAAGGAATTTAACCTTAACCTCTCACTAATGTGAATACTGACGGAAAAAGGAAAAAAAAGCATTTTTTAACTGCCTGCAAGGCAGTATTGGCTGCTATTTTTTTGAAAAAAACAGGAAGCAGGAGAAATTATTGTGAGCACGAAATTAAGCGAGAACGTCTTGAAAGCGCTGGATTCTTTGGGCTTTAAAGAATTCACTGAAGTGCAGGAAAAGGCGATTCCTTACGCTTTAAGCGGAGAGGACTTGATAGTGCAGTCAAGGACAGGCACTGGAAAAACAGCTGCTTTTGCGATTCCAATCCTGGAAAAAGCCTCAATGGAAAGGCACGTGCAAGCATTGATTCTAGTTCCAACCAGAGAGCTAGCAGTCCAAGTTTTTGAAGACTTTAGAAAACTAGGAAAGTTCACTGGCCTAGAAAGTGTTGTAGCATACGGCGGAGTTGGGATAGAACAGCAGGCAAGGAAGATAAGGAACGGAGCGCAGATAGTTGTCGGAACTCCAGGCAGAATACTTGACCTTATCGGAAGGAACGCTTTAAGCCTGTCAAAAATCAGGTTTTTCGTGCTTGACGAGGCAGACTTGATGCTTGCAATGGGATTTATTAGAGACGTTGAGAGAATAATGTCCTTCACTCCTGCAAAAAAACAGGTTTTGCTCTACTGCGTTGACTTTCCGCAGGAAATAATCAGGCTTGCGGAAAGATTCATGCGCTATCCGCAGCACGTAAAGCTGATTTCAGAAGACAAGAGCGCTCAAGGAGTAAAGCAATGCTTTTACCAAGTAATGCCTAAAAGAAAACTGGGGGCGTTGATTTACCTGCTTAAAGAGTTAAACCCTTCAAGGGCGATAATATTCTGCAAAACAAAACGCCAAGTGACTGACTTGGAAGCGCAGTTGAACTTTAACGGAATCCAGGCTTCAGGAATTCAAGGAGACATGAGCCAGGCTTTAAGAAACAGGGTAATGGATGATTTCAAAAGCAAAAAAACAAGGATTCTGATAGCGACCGATGTTGCAGCAAGGGGAATTCACGTGGACAAAATTTCCCACATTATCAACTTTGTGCTTCCTCATGATATTAACTATTACATTCACAGGATTGGAAGGACTGGAAGGATGAGGGACGTTGGAGAGGCAGTTTCACTATGCTATTCTGACGAGATGGGAAAGCTGGGCCAGATTGAAAGGCTTATGGGAAAAACCTTGGAAGAAAAATTCCTCCCGGACTTTATTCCAGCCCCAAAATTCACCAAAACCTTCCACCAGTCCAGAAGCCAGAACCGCTTTCATTCCCAACGCCCACGCCAATACCATGAGTTCAGGAACAAGGACTCTCGAAGGCCAAGCTTCAGGAAAAGCTATAACGAAAGATACGCTGAATAAAGCAAGCTAATTTTGCAAAAAAAAGCAAGCTGTTTAAAAAACAAAAAACACACAATTATGCCAGTGATTCTTTGAATTTCTTCCTGATAGGCTATAGGGGAACTGGAAAGACAACGCTTGGAAAGATAGTTGCTGAAAAGCTTGGAAGGCAATTTGTGGACTTGGATGACTTGATTGTGGAAATGCAGGGAAAAAAAATTCCGGAAATTTTCGCAAAAGAAGGAGAAGCGGCCTTCAGGAATTACGAAACCCAAGCGTTAAAGCAAGCCTGCCTCAAGGGCAACCAAGTGATAGCCTGCGGGGGAGGAATTATAACAAGGGAAGAAAACATTAAGCTTTTGAAAGAGAAAGGAATTGTTTGCTTGCTTAAAGCCAGTGAGGAAAAGATTTTTGAAAGAATTCACGGAGACAAAAACAGGCCTGCATTGACAAACAAGAACGCTTTCGATGAAATAAAGCATGTCCTGGAGCAAAGAAAAGCAAATTATGAACTGGCAAAGGATTTTGAGATAGACACCAGTATTGAAAGCGTTCAGGAAAGCGCTGAAAGGATTGTTGGAAAAGTGAAAGGCTTGGGAAAATAACGCGGGGAACGAGATTCGAACTCGCGCATCCTTTCGGATACCAGCTCTCAAGGCTGGCGCATTGGACCGCTCTGCCATCCCCGCAGTATGAAATTCTTGCGAAAGAATGCTTTTAATCCAAACCTGGATTTTGACGAAAAAAACGCTTGTTTTTTAATGCCAAACTTACAAAAAAGCATTTTAATGAGCAAGCAAATAATGCCTGCAAAAACAATTTCAAGCGAACCTGAAGAAGAAAGCCTTGAAAAAATAATCCAAGTCTTGTGCGAGAAGAAAATAATCCGGTAAGGCATTGCAATGATTGCTGTCCCAATAACCGCAGAGAGCATCACTGGCGCTTTAGAGCAAATCCAAGAAGCCAACAAGGTTGCTGACGTGATAGAGTTAAGGCTTGATTATTTGGAAAAAATTAATGAAAGCATAATGCAGGAGTTAATGCAGAAAGCGGAAAAGCCGGTAATAGTTACTTTCAGGAAGCTGAATCACGGCGCATTAATCAAGGATTCGGAAAGATTGTCTTTGCTGAAAAAGGCAATAAAATCAAAGGCCCAAATGGTTGATTTCGAGGTTGAAACAAGCCAGGAAATAATCCAAGAGGCAATCCTAAGCAAGCAGGCCTCCCAGCAGATAATATTGTCATTCCACGATTTTGAAAAAACCCCGCCGCTTGAAGAACTGGCCAAAATAGTTGAAAGAATGAAACTTCTCAATGCGGATGTTTTCAAAATAGTCACGTTCGCAACCAACAATGAAGATAGTGAAAGGGTTTTGTCGCTGATTCCGCGAATTAACGCAATTCACAAGAAAGCAATCGCGTTCTGCATGGGCGAGAAAGGAATGCAAAGCAGGGTTGAATGCATGAAAAAAGGCGCTTTCCTGACTTTTGCAAGCCTGAAAAAAGGAAAAGAAAGCGCTCCAGGGCAGTTAACAATCAAGCAGGTCAGGGATTTTTTAAGTGATAAAAATGGCAAATTCTGAAACAAAACTTTGCGCAATAATAGGGCATCCTGTAAAGCACAGCATGAGCCCTGCAATGCATAATGCAATGTATGAAAGCCTTGGGTTAAATTACTGCTATCTTGCATTTGATGTCCTGCCCGAAAATCTTGGAAACGCCATCGAATCAATGAGAAGCCTTGGCATCAGGGGATACAGCGTGACAGTGCCTCACAAGATTAACGCAATGAAGCATGTTGACTGGATAGAACCGCTTGCAGAGAAGATTGGAGCCATAAACACGATAGTCAATGATTCAGGAGTGTTGAAAGGCTATAACACTGACTTTTTCGGGGCGATTGAAGC
>DUFJ01000021.1 GCA_013331925.1 Candidatus Iainarchaeum sp. | reverse complement strand
CAGGAATTGTTCCAATATTAGTCAGGTACAGAACGCGGGCAAGCTTGCCTCTTTTTCCAATCTCTCCGGTTTTTTCATCAAACCAGATTTTTGCGTAAACATGCCTGCTTTCCAGGCTTGAAAACTCTCCGGAAAGATAGGAGATTATTGAGTCAAAGCCTGTCCTTTGCAGGGAACGGTAACAATAGCTTTTTTTCACAAGCCTGAAAACATCATCAATCTTTCTCCTTGAGTCTATGGCAATTCCGAAAATTTGCTGCGCTAAAACATCAAGGCAGTTTTCAGGAATGCTGATTTTGTCAATCTTGTGCTCTATTGCATTCTTCAAAAGCACAGAGCATTCAACTAAATCGTCCCTGTCCAGCACTATAATCCTGCCTTTTACTGTGTCATGCAGTTTATGCCCGCTTCTTCCAACTCGCTGCAAAGCCCTAGCTACAGACTTCGGGCTTCCTAAAAGAATTACCAAATCAATGAAGCCAATGTCTATCCCGAGCTCCAGGCTTGTGGAGCACACAACTGCTTTTAATTTTCCGTCCTTCAACCTTTGCTCTACATTCAATCTGTGTTCCCTGCTCAGGCTTGAATGGTGTGCTTCAAGGTTTGCTTTAGAGTAATGCTGCGGAAATTTTTCCTTCAAGTTGTGCACCACTCTTTCAGTTGCGGAACGCGTGTTAGTGAAAACCAAAGTGGTCTTGTGCTCTTGAATGAGAGAGTGCAATTGCTCGTAAAGCTTTTCGTGAATTTGTTTTTGCGTTACGTTAATCAAGTCCGGAAGCGGCGAAAGCACTTTCAAGTCGAGCTTTTTCAAAAACCTTACATCAACTATCTTGCAGTCTCTTGATTGCTTTTCATCCTTCATTCCTACAAGGAATTCCGCAACGTTTTCCAACGGAGCAATCGTTGCCGAAAGCCCGATTCTGCAGATTTCCGGAGAAAGTTCCTGCAATCTTTCAAGAGAGAGGGATAAGTGAACGCCGCGCTTGTTTTCAGCAAGGGCGTGCACTTCGTCCAGAATGCACCATTTTGCTTCCCTTAGCAATTCCTTAAAGCGCGGGCTGTTCAGGAGAATTGCCAAAGATTCTGGGGTAGTAATTAGGATGTGGGGCGGTTTGGAAAGCATTTTCGCGCGTTCTGAAGTTGTGGTGTCTCCGGTCCTCAAGCCAACCCTGACGTTGATTTTCTTCCCAATCTTCAAGCCTGCCTTGCTTATTTCTTCCAAGGGCTGCAATAGATTTCTGTTAATGTCATTTGAAAGCGCTCTAAGCGGAGAGATATAGACGCAATACACCTTGTCTTCCAACTGGCCTGCTTCTGAAAGGTTGATTAGTTCGTTCAATATCGCAGCGAAAGCCGAGAGTGTCTTTCCGGTTCCCGTAGGAGCAGAGATTAAAGTGTTCAAGCGGTTGTGGACGTTAAGTATTGCATAACGTTGGGGCTCTGTGAAAGAGCCAAAGCTGTGCTTGAACCATGCCCCAAGCAATGGATTCAAGGCTTTATAGATTTCAGCATCAGAATGCTTTTCAGTCTGGAACTCAACAGGCATAAGAATTAAATTGAGAAATCGGTTTTTTCAAGCAATCTGGAACAAAAATGAAAATTGGAAAGACACATTACCGCTTTTTTTGTTTTCTCGCTTCTTTTTTGGGCCTTGCGCCTTTTGTTGAAAACCTTGGGCTTGTTCTTTTCCTATAGCTTACTTTTGCCCTCGTGCTTCCATATGCTGTTACTCCGCTTCCGCGCTTTGCCTTTCTTTCATGGCTTGAGCCTTGCATTTTCTTGAACCTAAGGCTTGAGGGGACTTTCACGAGCTGTTCTGCAGTGTTTATTTGGTCAATGATAAGCCTTCTCTGAAAAGAATAAGTGCCGAATCTTTCCAGCCTGCAGGTGAAAACCATGCCGTTGCTTGCCTCAAATCTTTTCTCGCCAACTCCTTCCCTATCCATTGCCACAACCCATGATTGTAAAATGTTTGTAGGAATTAGATCTCCGTTCTTAAGCTGCAAATCATGCGGGAATTCCGAATCAACGCTTCCAAGCCTTGCCCTGGTTTCAGTGCGTGAAAGTGCTTGCGTTTCAGGATTTCCATTCCACCTCACTCTTCCAACCATTCTTGCCGCAACAGAATGCTTTCTTCCACCGCCCTTTCCGCCGTGAAGCAAGTGCTGAAACTTCGGGCTTGGAACTCTTTCAGCAAGAGGCCAGCGTTTAATGCCACTCATTTGCATTAAGTGCTGCTTTGATTCTCTTCTCATTTGCGCTTTTAGATTCTGCTGTCTTGGTCTTGCTGGCAAAAGTTCACCTTTTATAGAATAAGCCGCGAGGGTTTAAAATAGTTTCTTGCGGTTTTTAACCTATCTTTTCCCTGCCCAGATTTCCTTTAAATACCCGACCAAAAAGCGCTCGTTGAACAAGTAACTGTGCTTTCGCGCTTTCTCGAGCTTTATTCTCAGGATTTTCCACTCTGCAGGATCGCCTTCTTTGTAAAATTTTATTACCGCGTCAGCATTTTCCCATTTTGCTGGAATTTCCTTATAAATTACGGAAATCTTTTTTCTCAAATACTCTGCAGCTTCCAAAAGACTTTGAACTTCCAAAGGCACTTCACGATGCGTTGAATAAATGAAAGGCGCAAGCACTGTTTTGGCATATCCGACATCGCGCAAGTCTTTCTCGCTGAATTTAACGGCTGGCTTTGAATGAACCACCTGTCTTTTTCCTGCTTTTCTTATTCTGAAAACTTCTACAACAGTAGGGTGTTTTTCAGCCAGCTTTCTTGAAATAGTGGCCTTTCCTTGGGTTCCTTGTATTGGAATTCTTGCCCTGCGCGGATTCATGCTTTTAATTACGCCCTGAAGCTATTTTAAACAATCTGGCTTTTTTTAAGGAAGAACGCTTCCAGTAGAAAACAACAATTACAAGGTAAGCGATGTAAGCAAAAACCTCCAGGACAGAAGGATTGCCGTTATAGCCAAGCAGGTCTCTAAAGAAAGAGCCAACCAGGCCTTTCTCGTGCAATAAAGGGAAAGAACCGTCAGGGTTTATTGCAGGGTTTAAATTCCAGGCTTCTTCGGTGCCAATGCCAATCGCGCCAGCCTCCTGGAATTCGTGAATTCCATGCGCTATTAGGCCTGCTGCAAACAATATCAAAACAATGCTCGTAGTGTTGAAGAATTTTTTCAAATCTATTTTCAAGGAAGAAACGAAAATCAAATATCCGAGAAAGATTGCAGCAATGATTCCAGCCATAGCCCCGATAACGCTGATGCCTGCATTCCCTGCGCTTACAGCCCCCAAAAAAATAACTGTCTCAATCCCTTCCCTGAAGATTGCTACAAAAACCAAAGCGAAAATTCCTGCTTTTTGAGCCTGCATTATTTTCTCGTCAATCCTGCTGTGCAGCTCTTGCGCGATATGGCTTTGCTGCATCATCCACAAAATCATCGTTGTAAGCAGTATCGCGCCTACAAGCATTGTAATGCCTTCAAACAACTGCTCTGCACTGCCCTCAAAGCCCCCGGCAAGCGCGGAGAATGCAAAAGCCCTNNATTGTAATGCCTTCAAACAAGGCTTCGCCAGTTCCTTCAAATCCTCCAGCAAGTGCGGAGAATGCAAAAGCCCCAATAACGCTCGCGACAATTCCTGCCACTATTCCAAGATATACGGTATTGTTGAATCTTGGCTGGCGGGTTTTAATCAAATAGCTAAGCACGATGCCTGCAATCAGCGCGGCTTCCAGGGATTCCCTGAAAGTTATTACAAATTCAGAAAGCATTATTCAACCCTTAGTCCTTTTTTCTCAGCGCGCTTTTCAAACTCTTTCGCAATCTTCAGGTATTTTTCCTTCGTGCCTTTAGCAAACCTTTCCTTCTCGGCCTTTGCAAAAGCCTGCAGCATACTTTTCTGCGCCCTTGCATTCAATGCAGAGTCAGCCAATGGNNATAGAGGATGTTGTCCTCCTTGTAAATGTGCTCCTGCAGCAATTGCGCGTAATTTCGTGCATTCTCTGCAACCTTTCCCTTATTGCCTTCATTAACTCCTGCTTCCATCTCTTTCACAAACCCTCTCCCCAAGTCATGCTCGTAGCGCATCTGGTCTGTGGGATTGCAGTGCATTTCAACCCCTGGCTTGCACATTTCCTTGAACAAAATGTCCTCTTCCTTTGCGTGATGGAATTTGTCAGCATAGTTGCGGATAAAGTCAACGGCCTGCAGGAAAAAGCCTTTATCCAGCTGCTTTCCTTTCTCCAAAGCGCTGCTTTCAGCAAGCAATGCATTCACTACCTTGAGAATGTTCTGATGTTCCTTGGATAGAATCAGCGTGGGCTTTTCTTCTATTGCTGGCATAAGGCAGTATGAAGCAGCAGCGCAAGGTTTAAATATATATGCGTGAATTATAATTCACGTAAATATGCGCCATTCATGCTACTGGTTTTTTGAAACACTAGCAACAAAGCTGAAGACAGACATTATAGTGCTTCTTTCCGAAAAGCCCTCAAGCGTAAGCGCTCTCTCAAAAAGGCTGAGGCAGGAGAGAAGCAAGGTTTCTCATGCATTGCTCTCGATGCAGGAATGCGGATTTGTAAGCGCGAAAAAAAAAGGCAGGGAAAGAGTTTACTCACTAAACAGCAAGACAATGAAACCCTTGCTTCGCCTGATTGACAGGCACGTGCAGGAATACTGCAAGATTTGCAAAAAATGAAAAAAGGTGGTTTTTTATAGGAGAAATCAAAAGCAAAGCGCAGGAAAAAATCCCGAACATTGACTTGAGAGCTCTGCCCCCATTTGAAAGGCACGCGAAAATAATAAAAGCCTGGAAGGAGTTGGAGAAAGGCCAAACAATGCGCTTAACAAATGACCACGAGCCAAAGCCATTGTACTATCAGTTCCAGGCTGAAGAGAACGGAAAGTTTGAGTGGAATTATGAAAAGCAAGGCCCCAAGGAATGGATTTTCACAATCAAAAAGCTTTCAGGAATTGCCGGAAAGGACAGGAAGCAAGAAGTCAAAGAATTAATCAAGCAGCTGCATTCAGGAGCAAGCGCTGAAGAGGTTAAAAGCAAGGGCAAGGACTTGCTGAAAACCATTAGCCCTTTAGAGCTTGGGTTAATAGAGCAGGAGATAATAAAGGAAGGAATTTCAAGGGAAGAGATGAGAAGGCTTTGCGACGTGCACTTGGAGATAATGAAGGAAAGCCTTGGAAAGACAGAGCTAAAGCTCAAGCCAGGGCATCCGATACACACGATGATGGAAGAGCACAAGAAAATCCTGGAATTCCTGGAAATGATTGATAACGCTGTGAAAAGCCTGAAGACAGCAAAAGGATTTTCAGAAGCAAGGGAAGAGATTGAAACAATAAGGCATGCTGTTCACCATTTGGTGGAAGCAGACAAGCACCACCAAAGAGAGGAAGAAGCGCTTTTTCCCGCTCTTGAAAGCAAAGGAATTTCAGAACCTCCGGAAATAATGCGCGAAGAGCACGAAGATTTGAAACAAAGGAAAAAGGCGCTTGAAGAGCTTGCAATAGAGCCTGAAAAAACAAGCTTTGAGGAATTTGTAAAAAAAGCAGCAGAGTATTCCGAATTCCTGCAAAAAGAGCTTGCCTCGCATATCTATAAAGAGGATAATATCCTCTACCCAATGGCCTTGAAGGCAATTCCGAAAAAAGAATGGAAAGCAATCAAGGAAAAATGCGATGCAATTGGGTATTGCTGTTTTACTCCTGCGCATTAAAGAGGTGGTTTTTTTGAAAAAGTTCAAGGTTTCAGTGGACAAGGAATTGTGCATTGGCTGCGCTGCCTGCACTACAGTATGCGACAATTTTGTAATGGAGGGAGACAAGGCAAAACCGAAAAAGGCAGTGATTTCAGAAAAAGAGTTTGCATGCAACAAGGAGGGAGAGAACGTCTGCCCTGTTTCTGCCATTAAAGTAGTGGAGGAAAAGTAAGAATGCCATCTCTTGAAAAGCACATCCAATTAAGCAGGGAAAGGACTGGAAAAGACTTCAAGGAAGTGCACGAATGGCTTGACGGCAAAGAATTAAACGCCAAGGAAAGGGTTGAAAGGCACAGGATAGTGAATGTCCAAAAATTCCTTCCAATGGTTGAGGAGAAATTTGGCAGGGAAGGAGTGAGGGAATACTTGCAGCACTTGCAGGATGATTATGAAAAAGACTTTTTACTGCTATGCTATGGGGCTTTGAAAAAGCTGAAATTCTGGTAGCTGCTTTTTTCAAACCTGGATGTTCAGGAAAAACCTCAAAGCCAAGCCTATTGCGAAAGAGATTGCTGCAATTCCAAAACTAACAAGCAATGTTTCGGCCAGGCGCTTTTTAAAATCAACTTCCTTTGTGACAGAGACAAAATACGTGAAAAACACAATCACCAGGACTGCAATTGCAAGGGTTGCAGCCAATGCAGGGTATATGTTTTTAAAAACAAAATTAGGCGCAACCAAAAGCAATACAGTAATCAAGTAAACAGTGCCGGTGTATAACGCTGCCTTTCTTGGATCCTTTGCTGTTTCATCAGACCTTTTTGAAAGATACTCTGAAGAAGCCATGGACATTGCTGCAGCAATGCCTCCAATCAATCCTGCCAGGCCCACAAGTTTTGTGCTCTGCAAGGCAAAGCTCAATCCAGCCAGAGTGCCAGTAAACTCTACCAGAGCATCCCCNNTGTTATGGAGCCGACATAAGCGACTCTTTCCTCATAAAGCTTTCTGATCAACGCGAGCTCTTGAGCTTCTTCGCCTGCCTGAATCCTGTTTATTGCGCGAATCCTGCTGATGACTCCCAAATATTTCTTCTGCGCTTTCTGCTCGTCCCTTTCCAAAAGCTTTATCGCAAAAGTAATTCCAAAAATCTTAGAAAGCAGATAATGGTGGAAAATTTCCCAATTGTTGGGCTTCAGCTCCGCTTTAGTATAGTTTTTCCAGAGCTTGTAGTGCTTTATCTCAAAGTCTGAAATTTTCTTCAGGATTGCACTGTTCTTTCCTTTGGTGCTTTCTGCAAGCTTTTTGTAGATAAAGTGGGCTGTAAGCTCATGCCTCTGGAATTCCAAGGCGACTTTCCTGAAAGCCAGGCTTGCAAGCTTGTTCTGCCTCATTCAATTAATGCAGAAGTAAAACCTTGTTTTTAAAACCAGCGTTTTCAAGCAAGCTAGGGTT
>DUFJ01000068.1:15094-25255 GCA_013331925.1 Candidatus Iainarchaeum sp. | reverse complement strand
TTCCTTGAGCGTAAGAGTGAGCCAAATCCTTTTGCCTTTCAGACAATGTTTCAAACTGCCTTAACTCTCCAGCTCCTTTAGAGCGTTTTGAAACAGCAATGAAAAGCAGAATCAAGCTTCCTGCAAGGCCTATCGCAAGAATTATGATTGCATAATAGAGGAAATTGTTTTCAGGAGTTACCTGAACGCTCACTCCAAAAGGCGCTTTTCCGGGGCCTGCAACAAGCATGGTTTCAGGAATGCTTGAAAAATGCTCAATGGCCTGCGTTGCTGCTTTTAAATTGCTTTCAGCAAGCAGTGCAAGGCTGACTCCACTTTTTAGCATTTCAACAGCCCTGCTTTCCTGCGCGTTAGAGTAGTAAAACCTCGCGCCATTAAGGTAATAACGCGCATGGTCGAGATACAAATTTGCCCAGACTGGCTGGAAGTTCAGGTCTTTCAGTTCAGCATCAACAGCAAGGATTTTTGAGTCAAGCTCTAGCTCTAAAGAATTGTAGTCTTTTGCCTCTGTCTCCCCCTCTCCTTTGATTAAGGCAAGCGCTGAAACAGCATCAAACACTCCGCCAGTGTACCATTCAAACTCTTTCTGCACTTTTGCGGAATTCACTCTCCTCAAAATGTCGTCATTGCCTTCTTCCTGCACTACTGCAATTTTGTTTTCAAGCTCTACTAGATAGGAGTCAAGCTCTTTTTTGAAAAAATCATTAGGCCTTGCAAACCTTTCAGAACTCCTGCTGAAATTGTAAAAAGCCAGGGCAATGTCATACCAGCCTTGAGCGAATTCAAAGTCCTGGATTTTTTTCACGANNGCACTCCATTAATGATTATCACTGTTTCAGGCTGTGAAATAAGCTCGAGATTGATGCGGCTCCACACAAGCCTTTGCTGGCTTGCAGCATACCATTCAATTCCTTCCACTGGGATTGCTTTTGAAATTTCGTCATCCAATGCCTGCACTTTCTCCTTCAAAGAATCAATCTTGACTTTCAGGACTGTGGAATCTTGCGATAGTATTGAAGGGTTTTCAGCAATGTCCTTGATTGTTAGAGCATTGACTCTTGCGAGAAAAGCGTAATTTGCCGCGGAGTAAAGATAGTTGGCATCGTAAAGCCTTTGGGCTTCATTAACTGTCTCTTCAGTGTCTCCAAGCTGTGAAAGCAGGGAATTGATTATTGAATTATCTGTAATCAAAGTTGTTGATAAGGAATTGCGCGCGCTTTCAATCAAGGCCTTTGTTTCTGTAAGATAGCCCTTAGTAAATTTTTGCAAAGGCTGCAATGAAGAAGCCTGTTTTATAGGCAATGGAACAAAAACAAGCCGTGTTGAGTCTGGAGACGTGTTAACGTCTATTTTTTCAATATTACTGAACGCCAGCTTTAAAGCCTCATCAAGGTTTTTTACTTCAACAACCTTCATTCCCCACTCTTTCAATGCATAGTCTGGCAGGGAAATGTTTTGCACTCCTGAAGGAAGCTTTACTGTCTGCCTTGCCTCTCCTTCAGGAATCATGAAAAGCTTTATTCCAATCCTTGAAGCCTCCTGGCTTTTTTCAAAAATTCCGCCAACAGGCCCGACGCTTCCGTCCTCCGCAATAGTGCCTGTAATTCCAACCTCTTTAGGGATTTTCTTGTCTCTTAAGGCTGAAACAACCAGCAAGGCCATTGCACTGCCCGCGCTTGGGCCTTCAACAACCGAAGCCTCGCTTTTAATCTCAAACAGGTAATCGTGATCGCTGACTTCCGAAGAGTATGTTTTCGCAAGTTCTACAGCGACTATTTCCGCATTTTGCGTTGTTGTTCCGACTAAAGGCGCCACAGAACTCCAAACCCTTCCAGAGCCAGGCTGTATTGAAAGCTTTAAGTCAGCGGAAAGCCCTTTTCCTTCAGTAGTGACAGCGAAAATCTTCATCTGCGAGCTTTCAACCACAGCAAGAACTTGCGCTGAAAAAGCAAGCAGGAAAAACAATGCCAGAAAGTTTCTGAAATGCATTATTATAGAGAGAAAAGACTAGTTTAAAACATTTTAGGTTTTATAAGAAGGCTTGTTTTAAAGCTTGAGTCAGCGAACGCTCTGCCTTAACTGCCTTTCAAGCCTTAAGCGTTTTCTTTGCACGGAAATAATGAGGATGACTCCAAAGGCAATCATTGCCACTATTAGCGCAGGCAGGGAGTAAGCGTTCTGGATTTCAGGCATTAGCTGCAATAGAATGAAATAATTCATCAAAAGAAGCAATGACATCAGGATTGCTGTGAAAAAAATCAGATAAGTCAGCTGGTTTGTCCACTCCATGAAATAATACAAGTCTTTCACAAAGGCCTGCTTTCCGACAGTTTTTTTTGAAGGCATTGCTTAAAGAAAGGCAGTTCTTGTTTAAAAATTTTGGCTTTGGGAAAAAAAGCAGCTTTTATATTAGGAAAAGGGATAATATTGCAAAGCAAGAAAAAAGGCGGTTTTTGAAAAATGCCATTCAAGGAAAGGTCAAGGGTTTTGCCTGACAACATTCACGAATGGAGAGGCGTTCATTGGCCATTGCTTAAAAGAATGTATTCTGAAAAGAAAGGCGGGGCTTTGATAAAGCTTCAGCGTTTTAACAAGGTTGTTGCAACTTTCAAAAGCCTGAAAAAGCAAGGCAGGCTTTCTCAAGAAAGGCTTGGCAATCAAGCCCGCGCCATAGAATTGATTGCCTCAGAGCTTACTGATGAAGCCATTCAAAGGCTTGAGGAAGACGCAAGGGCTAAAGGAATTGAGCCAAAGGATTTGGAAAGCTGGAACATGCACTATTTGAAATGCATGCGCCACTTGTGGCCAAAAATTCCAAGCGAGCTAAGGCATGAAATAGTCAGGCAGTCTAAAACTGGCTAAGCTAGCAAAGCTAGAGAGAAGCAAAAAGAAGGATTAAAGCAACCTTTTAACCGAAAAGGCTGCCTAGTCCTTCAGCAGCTGCCTCTGCTGCTTTTGCAGAATCTTCCTCTTTCTTTTCAGCGGCTTTTGCTCCAACTGCTGGAGCTGCTGCAGGAGCTGCAACAACTTGCTGAACTGCTGCCTGCTTTATGGCTTCGTCAATGTTCACTCCCTTCAAGGAAGCAACCAAAGCTTTCACTTTTGCAGAATCTGCCTGCAGGCCAGCAGATTTCAGGATTGCTGAAACCTTGTCTTCGGAAATTTCCTGCTTTGCAGAATGCAACAGCATTGCACTATACACGTATTCCATTATCTTTCACCTCTCAAAAAGTTTTTTTGCTTTGTTTTTGGAAAAAAATCATTCGGCTTTCTCCTCCTTGATTAGGGATTTCAAAGCCATTGCCTCTCTCTCAGCCTTTGCCAGGATTTCGCCAACTGTTTCAGGCTCTATGAATTCTGAAGCTATTGAAACAGCCTTTGCTTCCCTGAATGCTTTCTGCAGCATTACTGGAATTGAGGAATTGTTGAAAATTCCAGCAAACACTGAAAGGTTCAAGGCTTCATTATAAGCTTGCAGTATTTGAGCCATTGTTTTCTCTTCATCAATGTCTAAAACAGCAGGAAGGAAGACCTCATTATTCTCCAAGACCGCAATCAGGTTCAATCCTACTTTTACAGGCTTTATGTCAAGCTTTTGCAAGGTTGCTGCCACTGGCTTGCTTATCTCCTCGCCTTTCTTCACAACTACCTTGTCTTCAACGGTGTGGATTGTTGCCCCAATTATCCTAACGCTCAATCCTGCTGCCTTTAGTTCAGAAAGAGCAGGCCCTGGAGGCAATCCAGTGTCCATTGCAGGAATCAGAATGTCCTGTTCAGCAATGCTGCCAGGCTTTGCTGCAATGCTGCCCTTGTTTTTTTTCAAGAACGCAAAAAGCTCGAAAGCGTTCATGCCTGTTCCTATAACTGCGACATTTCCTTCAGTGAGTTCCAAAAGCTTTGAGCCTTTAAGCCTTGAGGCTTCCATTGCCTTTTTTATCACTCGGACTTTTGAAACGTGCACTTTTGCTTTTCCCTGGAGTTTTTTCCTGACTTGGGCAAAAAGCCTTGCAGGCAGTCCTTGCAATGAAGCAATGGCTATTACTGGCTCTTCTTGAACTAGCTTTTTCACTTTTTCAAGCTCTGACTGCTTCCATTTCTTAGTGTGGGATTTCATTTCCTGCTCTCCTTGGAAACTTTTACCGCAGGCCCCATTGTTGTTTTCACAAAAACAGACTTTACGTTCTGTTCTGAATCAGGAAGTTTTGCAAGCACTGCCTGATAGACTGTTAGAGCATTTTCAGCCAAGTGCTCGTTTGGAAACTCTTCCTTTCCAATCAAAACGTGCACTACAGGCATGAAGCGTCCTTTCTTGTTTGTAACTCGAACTCCGGACTTCATGCCTTTCAATGCTGACTCTAGGGCTGAAAGGTCTGGCTCTATAACTCGAGGCATTTTTCCTTTAGGGGCTAAAATCTGTCCCAAATGCCTTCCCACAGTAAGCATTACTGGGCCTTCTGCCAAAAAAGCGTCAAATTCTTCAGCAAGCTTTGAAGCTTCCTTCTTGTCAAGCCTTGGAATTTCGTCCTCTGTTATTACCCTGGCAACCTTGCCTGTAATTACTGAAATGAAGTTCTTGTCATTTGCAAATACCGCAATCTTTGCGCTTCCCTTTCCAGTGCTGTAAGGCAGGCTTGCTGTAACGTCAATCCTGTTCTCTGCCTTTTTGAAATCCAATCCTTTAAAGTTTATCGCCAGGTCTACAGACTGCTTGAACTTGCGCTGTTTTGAAACATCGCGCATTTTTTCCAATGCCTGTAGGAATTCTTTCTTGTCCACTTTTCAAAAACCTCCTAACAACCCTTTTGCAACGCAAAAGCGTTGGCGGAAAAAAGGGGTTAGTGAACGGTTGCAAAAAAACGCAATAAAAATTGCGAATTAATACTATAATTTTCAAAGTTAAGGTTTTTAAAAGAAAGCCTTTTTACTCGCCAATCAGCTCGTCATGCATTCCGGAGCCTATTTCCTTGATTATTTCGCGGGCGTCTTTTCCTTCAATCGTAATTCCCATTTGCTTTGCTGTGCCTGCAATCTCTTTCATTGCGGACTTGAGCTTGCTTGAATTCAAAGAGCTGATTTTCATTTCAGCAATTTTCTTCAACTGCGCCAAGGTCATGTTTCCTACTTTTTCAAGCTTTGGGTTTGCTGCGCCTTTTTGAATTCCCAATTCCTTGATTATCAACGCCGAAGCTGGCGGGCTTCCGACTTTTATCTCAAAAGCTTTTGTCCTTGAGTCAACGCTTACTATTACTGGAACTTTCATTCCAGCAAAAGCTTTTGTCTTCTCGTTGATTTCCGCAACTACAGCGCCAATGTTCACTCCCAAAGGCCCTAGGGCAGGCCCTAAAGGCGCTCCGGCAGTTGCTTTTCCTGCCTCAATCATTGCTTTAATGTCAGACATTCAAAAATTCACCTTTTTCTGCGATTATTGGGACTGACTTCTCTAGTAATGTTCACGCCTTTGAAAACGACTGGCTTTTTCTGCTGCCTTGCAACTTGCTGAGTAACCCTTAGAAGCGTAGTATCTCTTCCCCTTGGACCTCTTCCGCTTCTTGGCCTCATCAAACCAAACCTTTACTCTTTTATTATGCGGATGTGCTCCGCGCTGATGGTGACTGGAATTTTCACTGTTGCTTCAAGCAGTTCTACTGTAACTTCTTCTTTAGGGTCATTAACCCTTAGCACGCGGGCTTTTTCTCCCTTGAAAGGCCCTGCAATCAATTCCACTTTCTGGCCTACTTTAATGCTTTTCATCAAAGGCTTGCTTTCCAAAAGCGAGGAAAGCTCTTCAATCTTTACTACTCTCACTTCTCCGCCTACGACCTCTTCCTCTTCGTTGATTTTCCTGGATTTTAAAAAGCTTGTTCCAACAATTCCTTTTCCTTTAATGTGAGGAACATTTGATAGCGCTCTCCTTACTGTCATTTCGTTGTCTGCCTCTATAAGCACGTAGCCTTTCAGGCCTGGAAGGACTGCAAAAGAGTAAACGCTTAGTTCTTCCTGCTTTATTTTTTCTGAAAGAATGTCCACTACCATGCTTTCCTGTCCTACCGTTGTTCTTACTGTAAAAATCAATCAAAAAACCTCTTTTTTTTCAAGCTGGGGGGAACACTAGTCCGAAAAAAACCAATGAAACAATATAGCCGATGATTCCAATGATTATTATTCCTAGGCCTGTGACTTTCAGCATTGTCAAGAACTCTTCCTTTGTTGGCTTCCTGCTGATTGTGAAAATGCGTTTTGAATCGTCAATGAAAGCCCTTATTTTTCCACTAATGTCAATCATTCTTTCACCAAAAAATCATTAAAAAAAAGCAATTGCTTACTTGCACTCTTAAGGAATTTTTCTAAGGAAAGCCTTTTAAACAATAGTCAGGCTTTGGGTTTTCAGGTGAATTCTATTCCTAAATCTATCTCTCCCTTTCCTGAAGCAGACTTTCCTCTCTCTAAGGCATTCAAGTAGGGGAATTTCCCGCCTGCAATGACAACCATTGCCTGGATTTGCGCTTTAGGCAGGCCTTCGTCAATCATTGCTCCCCAGATAATGTGAGCGTTAGAGTTGATTTTTGTAGCAACAGCCTCTACTATCATCTCAGCCTCTCTCAAGGTCATGTCTCCGCCGCCTATGACATTAACTAATGCCTTGTTTGCTTCTGCAATGTCAACGTCAAGCAATGGAGAGGTTAAAGCATTCTCCACAGCTTCTAAAGCCCTTGATTCCGAAGCCTTGTCAGTAACGCTTTCTCCCAAGCCTATCATCGCTGCTCCGCCTTTTGAAAGTATGGTGCGCAGGTCTGCGAAATCCAGGTTTATCAAGCCTGGCTTTGTAATCATTTCAGTAATTCCTTTCACGGCATTTGTTAACACCTCGTCAGCGACTTTAAAGGCAGCGTTTACTGGCAAGTCTGGGGCGATTTCCAGAATTTTGTCATTTGGAATGACTATTAAAGTGTCAACTTCCTTCCTTAATTTTTCCAGGCCGTCCATTGCGTTCTCCATTCTCTTCCTGCCTTCAACAGTGAACGGAATTGTCACAACTCCAATGGTCAAGGCCTTGATTTCTTTCGCAATGCTTGCAACTACCGGAGAAGCTCCGGTTCCAGTTCCTCCGCCCATTCCGCAAGTTATAAAGATTAAGTCTGAATCTTCAAGCAGGTCTTTCAAGTCCTGCCTGCTTTCCTTTGCAGCAGCCTCCCCAACGCTTGGGTCAGAGCCAGCTCCCAAGCCTCTTGTGAGATGCTTTCCAATCAATACCTTCCTGCCTGCGTTGACTGAAAGCAAGGCTTGGGCGTCAGTGTTTAAGGCAAATGTTTCTGCTCCGTGAATTCCAATCTCGCCCATGCGCTGTATGGTGTTAGAGCCGCCGCCTCCCACTCCTATAACTCTTATTTTGGCTTTGNNCAACTCCGATAACGCGAATTTTGGCTTTGGAGGCTTCAAAAAGCTTTACAAGCTCTGCATCATCCTCTTGCGAAGAGCGCTTGTGGTGCTTTCTTGAGGCTTCATCCTTTGCGCGCTTTATCGCATTGCTCACAACTGTTTTCAAAAAGAATCACTCGCTAACCAAAGTTTTACACAACATTAATAAAAAGCAAAACTGCTTTATATTCCTTGCACTCCAAGTGTTGTTAAAAACCAATACATGTTGGTTTTTGACAACTGTCAAATTCCATTAAAGCATGTTTGCTAAAGTTTAAAAAATAATGGAATTTGGCATATTTAAAAAAATATGTTTGGGAAAGAGGATGCTTTCAAAAAACTTTAAAAAAAGCCTGAAGGAGATTAAAAGCCTCAAGGTCCAAGGAGCTTCAGAGGTGAGAAAGGCAGCAATCAAAGCCTTGGCTTTGGAAATTTCAGGCTTTAGCTCCAAGAGCGTAATGCACTTCAAGGCAGACCTTTTACTTGCTATGAAAGAGCTTTGGCTTTCAAGGCCTACGGAGCCTGAAATGAGGACAGCGTTAAGGGTGGTTTTGCACAAGGTTCAAGGAAAGGAGGCTGAAAGCGTTGAGAAGTTAAGGAAGGAATTATTGGGGGAGCTTTTGGCTTTTGAAAGGCAAAGGCAGGAGGCAATGCGCAAGATTGCAATTTACGGAGCAAGGTCAATTACTAAAGGCTCAACAGTCCTTACTCACTGCCACTCTCATACTGTAATGGAAATTTTGAAGGAAGCCTTCAGGCAGGGAAGGCTGGAAAGAGTTTACTTTACGGAAACAAGGCCTTTATTCCAAGGCAGGATTACGGCCTTGGAGCTTTCAAAAGCCGGAATTCCAGCAACGATGATTCTGGATTCCGCAGCTGCGGGGTTTTTGAAAAAATGCTCCCTCTTTCTCACAGGAGCTGACGCTATTCTTTCAGACGGAAGCTTGGTGAACAAGGTTGGAACTCAAGGAATTTCAATGCTTGCTGAAAGCTTTGGAGTGCAGCACTTTGCAGCGTGCAGTTCGCACAAGTTTGACCCAGCAACTGTTTTTGGGTTTGAAGAGGTAATAGAGCAAAGGCCTGAAAGCGAGGTCTGGGGCAAAAAATTGAAAAAATTAAGGATTGAAAACCCTGCTTTTGACGTTACTCCAGCAAAGTATGTAAAGGCCTTGATTACTGAAAAAGGCATTCTCCCCCCAACAGAGTTTGCAGGATTAATGTATGAAGAATTGCGGTTAGACAAGCACGAGAAAGAATTCGCAAGCCTGATAAGATTGATGAAAAAATAATGGTGAGAAAAATGCTTTACTCTTTGAGTTTGCAGACCAGGATTTTTGACTTTCACTCAAGCGCTTTTGTTGCAGTATTGCATGAAAAGGACGCTTTGGATTTGGGAGTGAGAGCATTGGATAGAGTGGAAGTCTTGAACCCAAAGCTAAAGCGCTCGGCAGTTGCTGTAATAGACATTACCGAGAGAGAGGTGAGGAAGGGAGAGATCGGATTGTTCGAGGAGTTAAGGAAGGAATTGCTGATTAAAAAGCCAGTCAAAGTTGAGGTAAGGGCAGTTCCTGCTTTAGAAAGCGTTTCTTTCATCCGCAAAAAAATCAGGGGAGAAAAGCTTTCAAGCGTTGAAATCCAAAAAATAGTGCAGGACATTAACGCAGGAAAGATTTCAGAGCTGGAGTTAAGCGCTTTCATGACCTCGGTCTTCATTAGAGGATTTGACATTGAAGAGACTGTCTCAATGACCAACGCTTTGCTTTCTAACGGAAAGAGAATAGAATTTGCAAAAAAGCCGATAGTAGACAAGCACTGCATCGGGGGAATTAACGGAAGAAGCACTCTGGTTTTAGTTCCTGTAATAGCAGCAGCAGGCTATTGCATTCCAAAAACCTCAAGCAAGGCAATAACTTCAGCAGCAGGAACTGCGGACTCCATGGAATGCTTGGCGAACGCTTCGCTGCCTTTAAAAAAGCTAAAGCAGGTTGTTGAGAAAACAAACGCGTGCATTGCATGGGGAGGCGCTTTAGACCTGGCTCCTGTTGATGACAAAATCATAAAAGTAGAGCATCCGTTAAAGCTGGACCCTCAAGGCCAAATAATCGCTTCGGTAATGGCAAAGAAGGCGGCTGTTGGCTCAAAGTTTGTAGTTATAGATTTGCCTGTCGGGCCTGAGGTAAAGCTTGCAAGCGAGGAAAAAGCTTTGGAGATTTCTGAAAAATTCAAGAAAGTCGGCGAAGCGCTTGGGATTAAGGTAAAATCTTTGATAACAAACGGGAGGCTTCCTTGCGGCCCTGCATTTGGTCCTGCTTTAGAGGCAAAGCACGCGTTGCAAATCCTTGAAGGAAGGGTTTTTGACTCCATGGCTGAAAAATCCTGCAGGCTTGCTGCAGTGCTTTTCTCAATGGTGGAGGAATGCAGCGAAGAGCAAGGCTTCAAGAGAGCTAAAGAAATCATTGAGAGCGGAAAGGCTTTGGAAAAAATGCAGGAAATAATTCAAGCGCAAGGCGGAAAGAGAATCAGCTCTGAAGGAATTAGTGTAGGAAGGTTCATGCAGGCAGTGCTTGCAAAAAGGAACGGAAAAATCGTGAGCGCGAGCGTGAAAAAGCTTGCAACCATTGCGAGAGAGGCCGGAGCTCCTGCAGACAAGGGAGCCGGAGTCTGGATTAGCGCAATGCCCGGAAGCTTTGTCAGAAAGAATGACGTCTTGTTTGAAATTTTTGCGGAGAACGAGAGAAAGCTTGC
>DUFJ01000068.1:0-15049 GCA_013331925.1 Candidatus Iainarchaeum sp. | reverse complement strand
TGCTTTTCATCAAATGAATTTAGAAAATATAATTTTTTTCCAAGATAGAATGCTACTGAAAGTTCAATCAAAGTGTTAGCCCCTAAATAACCCTTAATTCCTTTTTTTTCATTGTTCACTATCAGGACTGCGTCTGATTTTTCAATTTTTGTAAAATGCCTTTTTGTAAAAAAAGCTTTATCCCGCAATAATGCTTCCCTTCCATTTTGCAAAGCATATTCCTCTTCAGTAACTAAAGGTTCTGGAGTTAAGCAGTCTATTCCCCTTGCTTTTAGCTTTTCAGAAATTTCTTTCATTTCAGGCACAAAAGTCGTGCTACCGCACAAAGTAATTCTCATACAATTCTATGCATTTTTACTCCATTAAGCTTTTAACCTTTAAAAAAAGTAGCCTGATTTCTGAATTCCTGATGGCAGATAGGGAAAGGCAGCAAAGCTGGAGCGAATTTCTTGACAGCAAGAGAGAAAACATTCTCTTTGTAAGATTTGTTTTCAGCCAAGATTTCAAAAGCGTTGAAGAGTTTGCAGTAATTTATGTTTCAATAATGGACGATAAAACGCGCCAGATCCTGCGTTACGATTGCAGCGTTTTTGAAGGCGTACATGTACACCAGTTCTACAAAAAGCCTCTGGCAAAAAAATATTTGAAGATGGAAAAAAGCTTTGATGCTATTGAAGAATTGGTCAGAACGGTAAGAGAGAAATGGGCTGTGTTTCTTTCAGAATTCAAAGAGAATCGCTACATTTAACCGAAAAGATTATATAACCTTATAGGTTATAATATTTAGGTGTTGGAATGAAGGCGTTGGTTATAAAAGTTGGTGGTTCTATGGTTGAGGACATGCGCAAGGTATTTGAAAACCCAAGACTTTCCAAGCCCGGAACCCACACAATTTATGTTAAAACATGGAAGGATATCAGTGAGCTTCTTTCCCCAAAACGCTTGGAGCTTTTAGCATATCTCATTAAAGAAAATGGAGAGAATGTTTCCCAGCTTGCTTCAAGGCTCAAGAGAAAGCAAGAGGCAGTAAGCAGGGATGCGGGAGTTTTGGAAAAGCACTCCTTATTGGAAAAGGCGAGGGAAGGCCAGTCTGTGTGCTTGAAAGCAAAGTACAAAACTCTTGAAATACGGCTTTCAAGCGCCTGACTCAAGCGTTGCACAAAGAGTTGAATGCCTGCACGAACTCTTTCACTTCAACAAGATGCACCTTGGTTTGTGAAATGCTTGAAGAATCCAAGAACTCTTCAAACGCGTTATTCCTTGTCTTTAGTTTCGCTTTAAGGAAGGCTTGGGAATGCTGCAGGGCTTTGGCGAAATTCTTGTTCTTGAAACGGAACAGTTGCTTTGCGAATTCTTCAAACAGCAAGTCGTTTTTTGCATTGCCGAATTTTTTTTCAGGAATGATGGAGATTAGCTGGGATTCTGTTTTTGGCTTTGGAAAGAACGCTTCGGGCTTGACAACTTCTAAAGGTTTGATGCTGAAAAAGTATTGCGAAAGCATGGCCGTAGCGCAGTAATCCTTGAAGCCTGGCATTGAAAGAATTTTTTCAACAAAGGCTTTTTCAAAAAGCAAGATTCCAAGCTTGAAATCCTGCTTGAAAAGCAAGTGCATTATCTCCGAAGAAATGCTGTAAGGGGGGGCGGAGACTATTTTGCNNCTTGGGTTTTGGATTTCAGCCTCCAAAAGCCCTTGCAGGCTTTCGTCAATCTCAAAGCCTATAACGCTTGAATGCTTTAAGAGTTCGCGCGTTAGAAAGCCAGTTCCGCAGCCAATCTCCAAGACAACGTCATCGTCTTTTAGCGAGGCTTGCTTTGCCATTGATTCAATTAGTGTTTCAGAAACAAGGAAGTGCTGCGACAGCCTCTTCAAAGGCCTGAAGCGGTACCTTGCCATCAGTGACTGCAGTTCTTCAAACAAGCCTTTCATAAAAACCTTCAGCCTTGCCTAATAAAAGGCAGGAAGAGTTTAAAAAAAGAAAAAACGTTCTCTTGAACATGAGGCACAGGAAAGGCTGGAGTAGAGTGATAAGCCCTGACTTGCGGATTTCCAGGATAAGGAGTTTAGCCACTGGAAGAGTTGCTAGACGGCATACTTTAAAGCCTGGGCAATTAGTTGAGTTGGAATTGAACAGGCAATTTGATATTCCTGTTCATTCAAGCGGGTATTTGCCAATTCCGCAAATTTCCGCCAGAAGCATTGCTGCAAGGCTTGGAGTGCAGGCCGGAGTAGGACAACACAGCCTTGCTGAAATTTATGGCAGCGGAAAAACTCCAAAGAGAATTCTCTTGACGCATTTCGGGACAGTTCCTTTAAGATTGAGCCAAGGCAATAGGATTGGAAGGTTTTACTTCCAGCAGCTTGCTACTCCTTTAAAGCAAAGTGAAATCAAAGGAATGATGAAGCGCGGCGAGTTAAGGCTTGGGAAAGACTGCAAAATCCACCCAAGCGGAATAGTTGAAATCAAAACTCACAAAGTAGTTTATGAAGTGCCTGATGAATTGGTTGGGAAAATTGCAAGGAAAAACTGGCTTTCAGGAAGCGGCAGGGATAAATTAATGGGAATGCTGCGCAAAGTTGAAAAGCCTGTAAAGACTAGCGCAAGGCATATTGTGCTTACTGAAACTTTGCCTGTAAAACTGCCTGAAAATGTTGCAATGTTTTTCCAAGGCACTACTGACGGAACAAGCTTTCATATCAGCTCTCACTTGATAGACCCTGGATTTAAAGGGCCCATTGTTATGGAATTGCAGGGCTTGGTTCAAGGAAAAAAACCAGACAATGTGCTGGCTCTTCTTGGAAAAATCGAATGATTTCAGAACCTTCTATACCCAAAGCTTTGCTCTATTGCCGGAGGCCTTGCGAACAGGAAGTGTTTTGGGTCGTCGCCTTTCAATTCCTCGAGTATGCGCTTTACGAGAATGTGCAACGGGTTTGGCATCAAAGGCACTCTTTCTTCTATCTCCTTAAGGCTTTCAAAAGGCTTTTTCTGCCTTTCTGAAAGAATGTCGTGCATGTGCTTTTTCCCCAATCCAGGCAAGAGCTCGAGCTGGTGCCTTTTGATAGTGATGGCGCCTGCTGTGTTGAAAAATTTCACGAACTTTTGCTCTTCTTCAACTATCAGTTTTTCCACAGCGTTCTCGAGCTCTGAAACAGCTGTTGAGGTAAGCTCTTTGAAGGAAACTCGCTTTTTTATCTGGAGGATTTTGTCGCGCTTGTCTTTTGCGACATAGACTTTTTCCATTGACTTCAAAGCTTCTTTTGGAACTACTTCCAGGAGTGTGAAATAATCGGTGCCGAGGACTTGGGCAACTGGCTCGCTCTTGAAGCTGGAGCTTTTCCCTTTTGCAAGATAGTCAAGTACGATGGCATATTCTTCATTCGGCATTCAAACCACTTCATCTGCACCAACTTTTTGAATCACTCTGCACTCTTCACTGCCTTCAGTATTGCCTGAAGGTCTTCTTCCTTCAGCTTTGCCCCTTTCGGAACCAATAGCCTTAGAACGTCAAGGTTTTGCGGCATCATGTCAACTATCTTTACCGCTATCTCTTCGCCTAATCCTTCAATCGCGTTCAGCTCTTCCAAAAGCTTTGCTGCCTTTGTCTTTGCGAGCTTTGCGTATTTCTTGACGTACTCGCTCGTTAGGTTTTGCTCGTAGGTAAGCTCGCCTTGCTCCGAGCGTTCTTTCAAATATTCCTTGACTTCGGAAAGCGTTACGGGCTTTGAAGCCAATAGTTTTTTTCCAATCATGTGCCTTCACTTCCTTTAGAATGCTGTAAAGCTTTCAAGTGCGCTGCCGCAACAATCAAAGTCCTTGGAGCGTTGCCTTCCTTCACTGCAACTTTAAATGCAGCCCCTTGCTTTCCCAAAATCTTTCCGGAAATTCCCTGGTAGCGCCTGTGGGGCATTCCTGAATGAAAGCTTGAGTTGATGTTTACCTGGACAGTGTCTCCCTGCGTGAAATCGCGCAGTATCTTGTTGACCGAAAGCCTGCTGGCTTTGCGCTTGAACTTGTCCCTGGTCTTTGCCCTAGGTCCTTTTGCTTTTTTGCTTGCCAATTACATCCCTCTGCTTTTTTGTGCTGTCGGCTATTCAATTCTTCTGAATCAAATAAGCAATAAACAATACTTTCATCAAAACTTTTAAAAACAGCTTTTCCAAAACCTTGGAAGCGATGCCAGGAAAGGCCAGAAAAGCGAAAAAAAGCATTAAATCACTTTTTCCAGGTAATTAGGTATTGGTTTTTAAACCTTTGGGTTGGTTATTTTTATAGGTTTTTAAAGCATTTTTAAAGCCTGAAAACCAGGCAAAATGGGGGTTTTTTGATGGTGATGGAATACCAGATCGTGAACCTTGTCGCTTCCGCAAACCTGAACGCTACTTTAGACTTGTACAACCTTGCTGTTTCAGTGCCGAACATAGAGTACGAGCCAGAACAGTTCCCTGGAGCTATTCTAAAACTGAAAGAGCCAAAGGTTAGCATGCTATTGTTCAAGAATGGAAAGGTCATTTGCTCTGGAGCTAGCAGCGAAGAGCAAATCGAACAGGGGATAAGAAAAGCAAGCAAACTAATTCATGAAATACAGCCAAGCGTTAAAGTGCTTGACAAAGTGGCTTACACTGTTGTAAACCTTGTTGCGACAGCTAATTTGCACCAGACCTTGGACTTGTTCAAGACAGCAATGAGCTTGGACAATGTAGAGTACGAGCCAGAACAGTTCCCTGGAGCNNCGAGCCAGAACAGTTCCCTGGAGCGATACTGCGAATCACTGAACCAAAAATCACCCTGTTGCTTTTCAAGAACGGAAAAGTGATTTGCGCTGGAGCAAAGAGGGAAGACCTTTTAAGGCAAGGCTTGGAGAAAGCGCAGAAACTGATCAGGAGCATCAAGGCAAGCTCGCCTGCTTTTGANNGAGGAAGAGATTGAAGAATTGCCCGCAAAAGAGGCAAAGAAGGCAGTTGCTGTAAAAGTCAAGGCTAAAGAGCCTGCTGTGAAAAAGGCTTCAAGCCCAAAAAACCAGAAGCAAGCCAGGAAGGCAGCCAAGGCTGCAAGGCCAAAGGCAAAGGCTGGAAAAAAGAAATCAAGGAAATAGTTTCTTTTTTAAGGCTTTTTGATAATTATTCTATTGATTGGCGGTCATACCGCAAGGGAAACACCCGGTCTCATCCCGAACCCGGAAGTTAAGCCNNTGCGAAAAGCAGTCTTTTTTTGCTGCACAAAAAAAGCATTTGCTTCGCTCAGGTAGCATAAGGCAGTTTGAAAAACTATTTTTCTTTTTCTGGCTTTGTACCATGCTTGGAAAAAAGCGTTTCTATTTAAACTTTAACCTGGCTTAAATATGAAATTAAATGGCTTTTTTGGTTTTTTTAATGAAGGCAAAAGCACAAGCGTTGAAGAATAAAATAATAGAGCATAAGAAAGAGCTTTTCATTGTTTTCCTTATTTTTGTCCTAGCTTTCGGGACTAGAGCCTATTTGATGAAGTATGAGCTCTTTTTTGAGTTTGACGGCTATTGGCACGCGCGAATGATATCTTACATCATTCAAACTGGAACTTACCCAGACAAAGACCCTTTAGCATACTATCAATTAGGCGGTTCGCCAACGCATGTTGGCAGTGATTTTTTCTGGTACCTAAGCGCTTTCCTTTACAAGCTTTTTACCCTTGGGGCAGCCTATGACAAGCAAACATGGATTTTAATAGTGAAAATCCTTCCTGCATTGTTCGGCGGATTGATAGCTGTTGTAGCATACTTTATTGGAAAAGAGGCTTTTGATGATAAGAGGGCTGGAATACTGCTCGGGTTTTTCACTGGCATAATGCCAGCATTTATTTACAGGCAAATGGCAGGCTGGCTGGAAGATGACTCTTTCGGATGGCTGCCTGGATTGATAGCTGTCTATTTTCTCACAAAGGCTGTGAAGGCTAAAGAATTGAAAAGCAAAGAATTCTTTGCCAATGCGTTGCTTTCTGGCATATTTGCCGGAATAATGGCCTGGAGTTGGAGCGGGTTTCAAACTGTCCCGCTAATATTTGCTGTTTTCGCAGTGCTGGGTCTTCTTGCAATAGGCATCAACAAGCTGCTCAATAAAGAAAAACAAACTGGCTCTAATGCAGTAAAAATATGCGCCGGAACCGTTTTGGCTGTAGCATTAATGGCTGTTTTTGCATACCCGCTTGTAGGATTAGCCTGGGCCAATCCAAGCGTTAGTGCAGTTGCACGTTTTTTCCCTGGCATGGGCGGCAGTTTAACTGGCGGCGAACAAGGCCTGATAGGCCAAAGCGTTGGTGAAGAATCTGTCGGAATCAACTTTTTCGGGAACAAGTATAATTTTCTTTTAGTCCTCCTGCCTTTTGGAATTGCAGCGCTTGCTTGGAACGGATTCTTAAGGCGAAAATACCCTTCCCTGCTATTGCTTGCAATAGTTATTGTAACATTGATAATGGCGATCACAAAGCTAAAATTCACTTATTATTTTGGATTAGGCATGGCGATTGCTGCTGCAATTGCGTTATTCAGCGCCTTGCAATGGCTTGACAAAAAGGAAAAAAGAGCCAAAATTCTTCTTGCGGGCGCGTGCGGTTTTTTCTTACTGACAGGAGTTGCTGCTGGAAGCTTTTTCGTTTCCCAAAACATTCCAAATATTGAATACGACACGGGCTGGAAGGAAGCGCTAAAATGGGCAAACATAAATACCCCGCAGGATTCAAAATTCTTCAACTGGTGGGATGAAGGACACTGGGTTACTTTCATTGCAGAGAGAAAAGCAACTCTGGACAACAGGAATTATGGAGATGCCAGCCCTGTTGCCAGCTTTATCATTCTTTCGGATGAGAATAAAGCACTAAGCATTCTAAACCAGAAGGAATTCAGTCCGGATTATTTGATTTTTGGAGATGACTTGCTTCAGAAGCAGTATTCACTCGCCAACTATGCCTTCCAAGGACAGCAGTTATCAATTGATGAAAGCAATTGGTATAGCAGTTCTGCCGGCTTCGTAATACCTTGCTCTTATTCAAAAACTGCAGTAAGCGGTCAGGTGTCGTATGTTTGTGGAAGTAACGTGTTGAGCGAGCAGGATTGGACGTCTCTACCGGCCGAGTGGCAGAGCCAGCCAAACCAGGTAGTAGGAAGGGAGGTCTTATTTGTTTACCGCTCAAGCGACAGTAAAGGAAACTTGAAAATTTACGTCTTGTCTGTTCCAACCAATGGGTCAATGCTTGCTAAGCTTTGGTTTGGAAAAAAAGAGCTTCAGCCTTATTTTGAGCAGGTTTACTTCTTCAAAGATGTGAAAATCTTCAAGGTGAACTAGTAAATGGCAATATTGCCTGTTGCCATTGGGCTAATGGCTGTTTCCGCACTTGTAGTATTCTGGATAACTCCTAGACTGATAAAACACCTGAAAGCAAGAGGCCTTGTAGGCAAGGACATGAACAAGCTTGGCAGGCCTGAAGTTGCTGAAATGGGAGGCATTGCTGTACTGCTTGGATTTATTGCAGCAATGCTGGTTTCAATATTCTTTCACTCTTACCTTAAAACACCCGAAGGATTAAGCCTTGTTTCAATCCTTGGAGCCTTCCTAACCGTTGCGGTCATTGGCTTAATTGGAGTCATTGACGACTTGATTGGGTGGAATAAAGGCATAAGGCAATGGCAGCATGCGCTATTCCCTTTGTTTGCTGCACTGCCTTTAATGGCGTTATCAATCGGCCAGACTACAATGGGAATTCCGCTACTTGGAGATGTAGAATTGGGGATTTTGTACTCGCTAATTATAATTCCGATTGGAATTACCTGCGCAGCAAACGCTTCAAACATGCTGGCAGGCCTGAACGGATTAGAGGCCGGATTAGGCGCTATTATTTCTGCAACAATCCTTGCAATAGCCTTGCTTTCTGGAAAAACAGAGGCTGCAATCATAACTGCTTCACTGCTTGGCGCATTGCTTGCTTTTCTGTATTTTAACTGGCATCCTGCAAGGATTTTCCCAGGCGACTCTCTTACTTTAGCAATTGGCGCTGCTGTCGCAAGCGCTGTGATAGTTGGAGATTTGGAAAAATACGGGGTAATGCTTTTCGGCCTTTACTTTATAGAACTGGCGATAAAGGCAAAGCACAAGTTCCAAAGCCAGTGTTTTGGGATTCCGCAAAAGGACGGAACATTAAAGGCCGATCCTCGCGGGGGCTCTTTAACCCAATGGATAATGAGAAGAGGGCGCTTTACTGAAAAACAGGTAGTGATTATCTTGCTTGCAATCCAGGCAATCATCGCATTGATAGTGCTTGCTGCATTCCTAACAAACCCCAGAGGCAGTTAAAATGAGAAAAAAACCCAAGCTTTGCCTTGCATGCTCTGCAGGAGGCCACTTGCAGGAAATGCTCCAGCTAAAGCCAGTCTATTCAAGATTTGAGCACTTTTTCTTCACCTTCAAGCGAGCGGATTCTGAAAGCCTTTCAAAAAAAGAGAAAGTATATTTTGCGGAAAGGCCTGCGAGAAACCCTTTTTCAACTTTGCAAACATTTGCACAAGCATGGAAAGTGCTGGAAAGAGAAAAGCCTGACGCTATCATAAGCACTGGCGCTGACGTTGCAGTCCCAATGCTGATTGCAGGAAAACTAAAAGGAGCAAGGATTGTTTTCATTGAAAGCTTTTGCCGCCCTTCAAAGCCGTCAGTAAGCGGAAGGATTGCATATTTGCTCTCAGACCTGTTCATAGTGCAGTGGAAAAAAGTCCGCAAGTTTTACCCGAAAGCTGTTTTTGGGGGCTCGATTTTTTGAAAAAAAAGCTAGTGTTTATAGCTGTTGGAACTCACCCGCAGCAGTTCAACCGCTTGCTTCAAGAAGCCGACAGGATTGCGGAAAGAACCAAGAATGCAAGGTTCTTTGCACAATCTGGCGCTAGCGATTATATCCCAAAAAACTTTCCTTCAAAAAAAGCATTAGGGCTTGAAGAGTTTGACGCTTGGATGAGAAAAGCAGACGCTGTAATAAGCCACGGGGGAGAAGGGGTGATTGGAAGGGCCTTGCAGCTTGGAAAGCCGTTGATAATGGTTCCAAGGCTGGAAAGCTTTGGCGAACACACCAACGACCACCAGCTAGAGCTAGTAGAGGCAGTGAGCAAAGCAAAAAAAATCCCCGCAATCCTTGATATTCAGAACTTGCAAAAAGCAGTGGAAAAAGCGCTTGAAGAAAAGAAAAAGCCAGCGCGCAAAAGTTCACCAACCAAAATCATTAAAATTCTGGGAAATTATTTCAAAAAAGAATTCAAGGCGGTTTTTTGAAGCCTCAAGCAAGCATTTTGATTGCAACGCGCAACCAGCCTGAAACAATCCAGCAAGCTATTGAAAGCGCCCTAAAGCAGGAAGGCTACAGGACTGAAGTGCTAGTGCTTGATGACAGGTCAAGGGCTGAAGTGCTGGAATTGTACAAAAGGTTCGAGAAGAAAATCAAAATCCTGAACTCTGGAAGCAAGGGGAGGGTAAAACTCTTGAATTACGGGATTGGAAAATCCAGGGCTGATTTTGTGTGCGTTTCTGCAGGCGACTGCATTCTGGAAAAAGGTTTTTTGAGAAAAATCCTGAGGCTTTTTGGCCAGGATAAAAATGGAAAACTAGCGTTTGTAAGCCCTTTTTCAGAAACTGGCGGAAACTGCACTGTCTTCAGGAAGAAAGTGCTTGAAGAAATGCAAGGCTTTAGCAATGATTTTAATGACGGAAAAACAGGCTTCCGCGATGATACTGATTTGGCCTTCAGGATTTGGGACAAGGGATACAAGAGCGTCTTCACCTACGAGCCTAAATTCCAGCACGAGCACAAAAGCCCTGAAGGATTAGGGAAAAAACTAGCTTATGCCTGGACTAGAGTGAAGATCCACAGGTTTGATGCCTTGCTTTTCAAAAAGCATTCGGAACGCGCAGCAATGTTTTTTGACGTAAAATTCGGGTTTTTGCGAAATCCTTTGAAGGATTTTGAAACCGCAGCCGGATTGTGGTGGAAGGGAAAAACCAAAAAAGCGTTTGCACTTTCAAGCCCGCAAGGCGTTACGCTGATTGAAGGAAAAACTATCGTTCATCAGATTGCAATAATCATGGCAGCCGCATTGTATGTTGCTTTGGTGAAGATGGTAAGGCTTTACAGCAGCCTGAGGTTTGGAAAGCTATTGCTTTGAAAAAGCGCAATATTCCCAGCAGGCTACCAATATTCTTTAAATTCAAAAAAAACCTGTCTTTAAGTGAGCACATGCAAAAGAAAAGACTGAAAATACTAATGCTGAACCCGCCGTTCCTGCCAAAATTCTCCCGCTCTAGCAGAAGCCCGGCAGTAACAAAAGGCGGAACAATCTACTATCCCTTATGGCTAGCTTACACCACCGGCGTTCTGGAAAAGGCAGGTTTTGAAACAATGCTTTTAGACGCGCCTGCAGAAAGCCTTTCCCTGCAAGAAACTGCAAAAAAAGCAGCAGAATTCAAACCAGGCATGGTTGTTTTAGACACCAGCACAGCAAGCATCTACAATGAGGTGAAAGTTGCTGAAGAGTTAAAGAAAAAACTGCCCAAGGCATTCACAGTTCTTGTTGGCCCGCATGTAAGCGCCTTGCCTAAAGAATCACTTTCCTTAAGCAAAAAAATCAGCGCGGTTGCAAAGCATGAGTATGACTATATTTTGCGCGATCTTGCTTTGGAGTTGGAAAAGAAAAAACCAAGATTGAAAAAAGTGAAAGGCTTAGTTTTCAGGAGCGGAAAAAAAATATCTGAAAACCCTGACATGCCATTCATTGAAAATTTGGATTACCTGCCTTTTGTAAGCAAAGTGTACAAAAAGCACTTGAACTACAAGAACTATTTTTACTCAGCAAACCTCTGGCCTGAAATCACGATACTTACAGGAAGAGGCTGCCCGCATCGCTGCACGTTTTGCGTCTGGCCGCAAACAATGAGCGGAAGGGCATATAGGCACAGGAGCGTTGAAAACGTTGTGGAAGAATTCAAGTACATTAAAGAAAACTTTCCGGACGTTAAAGAAATATTCATCGAAGATGACACCCTGACTGCAAACCGCGAGCGCGTGAGGCAGTTGTGCAAAAGCCTTGTTGAACAAAAAGTGAAAATCGCATGGAGCTGTAATGCAAGGGCTGATGTGGACTTGGAAACCCTGCAATGGATGAAAAAAGCAGGCTGCCGCCTGCTTTGCGTTGGATTTGAAAGCGGGGTGCAAGAAATCCTGAACAGCATCAAGAAAGGCACTAGGATTGAAACCATCAGGCAGTTCATGAAGGATGCGAAGAGGGCAGGAATTCTTGTGCATGGCTGTTTCATGCTTGGAAACCAGGGTGAAACAAAGGAAACAATCAAAAAAACAATAGAATTTGCGAAAGAATTAGATCCTGACACTGCACAATTCTTTCCAATAATGGTCTATCCAGGCACTGAAAGCTTTGATTTTTTCAAGCAAAACCAGTGCCTCACTACCCTGGACTTCAAAGAATGGGTTGACTCTGAAGGCATGCACAACACTATTGTCTCAAGGCCTGGCTTGAGCGCTAAAGAGCTAGTCCAGCTTTGCGACCTTGGAAGGAGAGAATTTTACCTAAGGCCAGGATATGTCGCAAAAAAAGCAGTCCAAAGCATTACAAGGCCAGGAGAGAGAAAACGCATTTTCAAGTCTGCAAAGACTTTCGCGAAATACCTGCTAAAGAAATGATTCTATGAAGATTTCAGTGATAGTGCCAGCATTCAATGCTGAAAAAACAATCGAGGCTTGCGTTCAAGCCCTGCTTTCACAATCCTTGAAGCCTTTTGAAATAATAATAGGGGATGACGGCTCAAAAGACAATACTTTGAAAGTGCTTGAAGAGTTTGGCAAGAAAATCCGCGTGATTTCGCAAGAGAATGCGGGGCCTGCAGCAGCGCGCAATAACGGAGCAAGGCTAGCAAAAGGCGAGGTGATTGTTTTCACAGACTCTGACTGCATCACAGCAAGAAATTTTATTAAAGAGCTTTCAAAGCCTTTCAAAAATCCCGAGATTATTGGAGCTCAAGGCGCTTACAAGACAAAGCAGACTGCTTTGATTGCTTTATTCGACCAGTCAGATATTGAAACCCGCTATGAAAAAATGAAAAAGCAAGAATTTATTGATTTTATTGGAAGCTATGCTGCAGCCTACCGGAAAAAGGAGTTCTTTCAAGTCGGCGGATTTGATGAACAGTACAAAATGGCTTCTGGAGAAGACCCTGACTTGAGCTTCAAGCTTTCAGAGTTAGGCAAGAAAATGGTCTTTTGCGAAAAGGCCGTTGTATATCACTCACATCCTGAAAACCTTTGGAAATATTTGCGGACAAAGTTTTACAGGGGATATTGGAGAGTCCTGCTTTATGAAAGGCATCCAGGAAAGAAGACAAAAGACTCTTACACTTCTAAAGGAACTCTTTATGGAACATTATTGCAGGGAATTGGAATACTTATTTTTTCTGCATGGCTTTCCTTCTTTCTAACTGGAAACGCAACTTTGGAGGTTGATGCTGCTTTCTTGGCTTTTGGAATATTGCTTAACGGCTGCTTTTATTACCTTGAAAAAATCCTAATCATCAAATGCTTCAAGAAAAGCATTGCTTTGGGAATTTTCAGCCTTATTATTCTGCCAGTCAGGGGAATTTTCCAAGGGTTTGGAATAGCTGCCGGATTCTTGAAAAAGGCGGGTTTCAAATGAGCGAAAAAGAGCTTTCAATGCAAGGCATGCCAAAGTATTATTCTACAAAGCTTCTAAGGGCAGTCGCAAGATTTCTTGCAAAATCATTCTGGCTGGAGGAAAAAAAATTTTGCAAGGAAAGAGTGAAAAAAATCCTCTTCATACAGCTTTACGGCATCGGAGACTACCTAATGAGCACTCCTGCAATCAGAGCAATTTGCGGAGAATTTCCAAAAGCAGAAAAAACACTCTATTGCAAGCCTGCAAGCAAGGAAGTTGCGGAATTAAACCATTTCCTTGACAAGATTGCAGCAAAAAAGCCCGAAGAACACTTTGACCTTGTTGTTTCATTAAATGATTCCGCAGAAGCATCATTCATCACTCGAGAACTAAATCCAAAATATGTTTTGGGATTTTTGAAAGGCCAACGCGTTTTCGCAAACTTTAAAACCCCTGCCTTGAAAGCAAGCGATGAGAACCCTTGGATTGAAAACTACCTCCTGATTGCAAAAGCAATAGGCTGTAGGATTGAAAGCAAGGATTATGTTTTGGGGGTTGAAAAAAGCAAAAAAGTCGAGGCAATCCTAAAAAAGGAAAGGCTTTCAAAGTTTGTAATTCTAAACCCTAACACCAGGGAAGGCGCTGAAGCGAAAAACTGGGGCAATGCAAATTTTGCAACGCTTGCGGGATTTCTGCTAAAACGCAAAATTCCGGTTGTCTTCTGTGGTGCTGCAGGCGAAAGCGGAAGCAGGGAAACAACATCTCTAGTAACGGAGAATGGAAAAATCATGGATTTGACAGGAAAGCTTGGCTTGAAGGAAACAGCCTTCCTGATTTCAAAAGCAAAAGCTTTCATCGGAAACGACACAGGATTAATGCACATTGCGCTTGCTGTGAAATGCCCAACTATTGGAATCTTCGGGCCTACAGAATCAAGAATTCTATTTCCCAAAGCCAAAAAAGCCTTTGCATTTCAAGCCAGGAATAAAGAATGGCCTTGCTATTCCAGGGGAACCTTTGACGTAAAGCCAAGGCAGGATTTCATGGACACAATAACTCCAGAGGCTGTTTTTAAAAAAGCAAGAGAGTTGATGAAATGAAAATAGCATACCTTGCTTTAGGCGAGGAATGGCAGAACAATTCAGCAGGCCACAGCCATTCTTTCTCAATCTGCCAAAACCTTGCAAAATTGGGGAATGATGTTGAACTTTTCATCAGAGGCAAGGGAAAGCCTCAAGCTTTTGGAAGATTAAAAGTTTCTTTCATCAACCTTCCAAAGGCTGGCGGCAGGATTTCAGGGCTAAAAGAGTTAAGAAAGCTTTCTGAAAAGCTTAAAAATTTTGAAATAATCCAGGAAAGGTTTTCAGTAAACCCTTTAAGCGTTCTAGCGCGTTTTGGATTTAAAGGGAAAACAATCCTGGAAGTAAATGATCCAGGCGTTGAAACATGGACTGGATTGAGGAAAATTGCATACGCTCCGCTAATTAGATTAAAGCTTGAAAGCTGTGACGCAATAATCACGCAAACTGAAACAATCAAAAAAATTCTCAAAGCCCAAACCAAAAAGCCAGTTTTTGTTATTTCAAACGCTGCTGCTGTAAAAAAAGCTTCAAAGAGAGCATTGGAAAAGGCAAGGAAGGAAATGAAATGCAAAAATGGAGTAGTTTGNNGGCGTGCGCTTGATTCCAAAAATCTCCAGGCTGGTTTCTGGAAAGAAAATAAGGATTGTGCTGATTGGAAACGGCGAGCTTTTTGAAAAAGTCAAAAGCGAGTGCAAAAGCATTGGAAACGTTCGCTTTTTGGGCGCTAAGCCTTTTGAGAAAATTCCAGAACTCCTTCAGGCTGCAGACATTCTCATAGCGCCTTTCGTGTGGAATAACAAAAAATTCGACTTTTGGTGGAATCCTTTGAAACTGTTCGAATACCTTGCTGCAGGAAAGCCGATAGTTACAACAGGATTCAAGGAAGTACGGAAGATTGCAAAAAATGCAGCATTGTACGCAAAGCCTGAAGATATCAAAGAATTTGCAAGGCTTTTGGAAAAGCTTGCAAAAAACAAGAACTTAAGGCAAAGGCTAGGAAAAAAGGCCTTGCAGATTGCCAGGGAAAACACCTGGGAAAAAAAAGCGTCAGAAACCCTGAAGATTTACAAGAAGGTGCTTGCTTGAAGATTGCTTTTGTAGCGCAGCATTTTGGGAGAAAGGAAGAAATGAGCTTCGGACCAAACCCTTTGATTTACAACATCATCAAAGGAGTGGCTGAAAAGGAAGAAGTTTTGGTACTGGCTGGGGGCTTTCCCAAAAAGCCAGCTGTGGAAAAAGTTGAAGGCATAAAAGTGTTGAGGGTTTTTTCAAGCCATCCG
>DUFJ01000094.1 GCA_013331925.1 Candidatus Iainarchaeum sp. | reverse complement strand
TCTGCAACGAAAGACTGACCGACATTAACATCGTTTATTGGTGCAACTCCGGAAACAGTTACGTTAATGTCTGTTGCGCTTCCTCCTCCGACTGTCCAAGTTCTTCCGTTGACTTTTGTTCCAGTTGCGACATAGACATTACAGTCCGCTGCTCCATTGCTGTCATAAAAGGCTGTTTTTCCGTCAAAGGCGAAAGAACCGTTCGTGTATGTTCCTGCTGCAGCCGTGGATGAAGTAGTTGTTAATGAGGAATCATCACCGATTGCCATTGGGACATTGTGCGTTTGTCCTGCAGTGTCTTTGAACGTTACGAGATTGTTTCCGACTGCAATGTTTGTGAACGTCTTGTCGTCTTTCCAGCCATTGAACTTTATGGAAAAGCCTCCGCTTGCGAACTCAGCGCTTTCTCCGACTCTCAAGGAATTTGTCCCATCCCACCTTTTCTGGGAGTTCAGTATTTTGATTTTAGTCAACTTTCCTGAAGTTCCAGTAGTAGTGGTAAAGGTCACTTTCCAGTCGTAGATTCCTGTAGCGTTTGAAGAGTCGTAAGGATATCCCTTGTTGTTATGCAACTCTAATCCAGAGCTTCCGACAAACACGTCAACATAACCGTTTGTCACTCCGGTTGTAGTGTTGCTTCCTGTTGCTGTTATTGAATCAACAGTAACTGCAGTGTCCATTATGTCGTTGCCTGCACTATCTGTAAAGTCTAAATCTCCAGTTCCTTGAGTTACTGACTGCAACAGTGTATCTCCATCTCTAAGGTTGAATCTTGCGCTGCTTCCGGAACTTGACAACAGTTCCATTTCTAAAGTCAGCGTTTTATCAACGTATGTTCCTTTTCCTTCGACTTCCACTGATTCTCCAGGCAAGAGGGTTGTCTTAGCGTTCGCTTCTACTAATTTTATCCACTCGCTTCCTGAAGTGTTGACATCAACATCCTTTACCAGGTATTTTTTTCCAAAAAATGGAATCAGGATGTTGTCGTTTGTTCCGTCAGAGAACGCTGTTGAGCTAGAACTTGACTCTGTTACTGGAATTCCGCCCCCTAAGTCGACAAGATATCCAAATCCGCCGACTCCTATTTCAGCGGTCAAGGCTTTGACGCTTGGCACTGTGTTGTATTTCGGGTTTACTGTAACGTCGATTTTTTCTTTGAAAGTTGCTGTATAGGTTGTTCCAGCCCACTTGTAAGTGTCTGTGGAATTGTACAAGTCAGGTAGCTGGGATTGTGTCAATGAAGTTCCTGTAGTGTCGTTCTTGTCAAATTCGCCTTCTTGTTCTAGGGAATTCAAGTTAGATTCTAATGTCTTTGCATTCTCGTAGGTTGTTGCTCCGCCGCCGACTTCGACAGCAACTTTTGCAGCGCTGGCATCAACTGATCCAGCAACTGGGTTTGTATCAACTATTCTCTCTGTCACTGCTTTTTCAGCAATCTTTGCCGCAACATTTCCTGCCCAGATAATGTCTGATGCTTTAGCTGTGCTGCCTACCACTATGTTAACTATTGGGCTTCCTTGTGCGTCATAGATGTCTGTCTTTGATAACTCGCTTGCTGCTGCTGTAACGAAAGGCGCGACTGCTGTACCCAGCAATGCTGCCCCTGCCGCTATCGCAAACAGCTTCTTTACTCCTATTTTTTTCATTTGATTTTTCACCTCACAAATCAAGTTCTCTGATTTGTATCAAAACTGAANNATCCTACGCCTTCCTTTCCAAGAAATGATTTGAGTTGGGAAGACAATAGTGTAAGGCTCAAGTATAACTTGGGGTTGAGTTGGTTTTTAAGCTTTTGCCTGGTTAGGAAAGCAAAATGCAGGGTTTTTAAACAAAAACAGGCAAAATTCAAGCTTTTGCAGAACTGCTTGAAGGCGATTAACGAAGCGTGTTTTTTCGCTAATTGTACAATTTTTTGCCTTTGCTTGCAAATCATTTTCCATAAAGTGAATTATTGAATTGCTCCAGTTCTTTCCTGTTCATTAGCTTTGTAATCTGGTCAGCGTAAGCGTGCACTAATCCGGCCATGTCTACTAAAGCCTCTTGCAAATCGCCTGCGTACAGCTCTATTTTTTCAGGCTTTAAGACCTCTATAGTTATTGGAGCGTAATAGAACATCAGCCTTACCATTGCCTTGAAATCTCTGACTGAAAGATTGACTTCCAAAAAGCTTGAATAATACTCCCCTTCCTTCACTATCTCAGCCTGCCTGCAATCATAAATAGTGAAAATCTTCTCGTGCCTTAGCATTTCCTCAATCTCTTTCAAGGACTTTTTGAGCAATTCTTCCTCTATAGCCTGCACTTCAATAATGCAGCTAAGCCTTATCTTGAAAAAATCCTTTTCCTCTATTCTCTTTCTTTCCTGCACTTTCTCCACAATCTCTTTCTTCAAGCCATACTTTGTGGGAAAGCCTTCTTTTTTTATAAGCTCAAGCCTTAGCATTTCCTTCAACTCTTCCATCAGCTTTGAGTAAGGCATGCTTATGCTGCCTGCTATCTCTTCAGCTGTCTTGGGACCTTGCATTAAAAGCCTTGAAATCTGCTTCTGGGTTTCCGAAAGCTGCGCCATAAGTTAAATCTTTGGGAGGGAAAGTTTTTAATAAAGCAAGCGAAAAGGAGTTATTGCAGGAAGGGAAAAAATGATTTTGCTGCAGGCTGGAGAGGCAATAAGCCAAAATTCAGGCAAGTTTCTAGAGCTTGCGCAAGGCAACTGGGGATTGCTTGCTACAGCAATCGCCTTCATTATAATAGCGATAATAGTGATTGCATTCCTGAAGCAAATCCTGGTCAATTCAGTGCTTGGCATTATAGCATGGGCTTTGCTACAGTTTGTCTTCCAGGTAAAGCTGAACTTTTGGGTTTCCTTGATAGTGAGCATTATTTTCGGGATTGCAGGCGTCGGAGTATTGCTGCTATTGCACTTTCTAGGCATTACGGTCTAAGCAGTTCTCAAAAAACAAAGTCTTTGCTCAAATCAAGGCCGCATTTTGAGCATTTCTTTCCTTTGATGCCAACTATTTGCGTTGAGTAATTCTGCCTTTTAACCAGCAAGCTCTTGCATTCAGGGCAGAAAGAGTCCTCTTGCATTCCCAAATTTCCCGCATAAGCGTACTTTACTCCTTTTTCCAAGGCAAGCTTTTGCGCTTCCAAAACCTTTCCAGCAGGAGTTGGAGGAAGGTAGGAAAGCTTGAATTGAGGGTGAAAGGCGGAAAAGTGCAGGGGAATCTTTTCAGACAGGGAAAGAACAAAATCAATAGCTTCCCCAAACTGTTCTTTCCTGTCATTAAACCCAGGCACTATCAGGTAAGTCAATTCCAAATGCACCTTGTGCCTGAAAAGCCATTCAATATTCTTCAACACAGGCTCCAAGCGCGCCTTGCAAAGCCTTTCATAAAATTCCCTGCTGCCTTTCAAGTCAACATTGATTGCATCCAGGAATGGCGAAACTGCTTCCAAAACCTGCTCTGTCATGAAACCGTTGGAAACCCAAACGTTGTAAAGTTTCTTCTTTCTTGCAATCTTCATGATGTCCAAAGCAAACTCCACAAAAATCGTCGGCTCCGTGTAAGTGTAGGAAATTCCTTCAGCCTTTCTTTCCAAGGCTTCCTGCACTATTTTTTCAGGCTCTAAAAACCCAAAAGCGCCTTCAGCATTTTCCTTGCTGAATCCTTGGCTCATCTCAAAATTCTGGCAAAAATCGCACGCAAAATTGCATCCAAAAGTGCTGACTGACAAGCAGTGGCTTCCAGGCTTAAAGTGAAATAAAGGCTTTTTTTCAATAGGGTCAACAGTCAAGGTTTGAGTATGGCCGTAAACAGTGCTGTACAATTTTCCCCCGGCATTTTTCCTGACTCCGCACTTTCCAAACTCTCCCTCGCTTAAAACGCAGTAATGATTGCACGCAGTGCATTGAACTTTTCCTTGAGGCAAGGGCTTGGAAAAAAGGGCTTGTTTTCCTTCATCTAACTCTTTCATACCAGAATATTATTGTTTTGCTATAACTTAAATCTTAAGCCTTGAAGGTGAGATATTGGAAGAATTCAATCTAGACCTGCATTTCCACGGGCCTTTTGCTGGCGGAACAAGCAACAAGACAACGATTCCATTAGCAGCGGAGCAGGCAGCTCTTAAAGGCCTTGACTGCATTACAACAGCTGACATCACTCATGCAGAATGGCTAAAGCAGGTCAAGGAAAACGTCAGCGAGGACTCTAACGGAGTCTTCAAGTGCAAGGGCTTTGGCACAAAATTCATTATCGGAACAGAGGTTGAGACAATCGGAAGAGTGCACCACCTTGTTTTCCTGGAGGATTTGGCAAGGGCTGAAGAATTCCGAGAAAGGCTGAAAAAGTTCGCAAACCTGGACTATTACGGAGCAGGAAGGCCAAAGTTAAAGCTTTCTGCAGAACAGATTGCGGAAATAGTCCTGGACTTGAAAGGCCTGATAGGCCCAGCGCACGCTTTCACTCCATATTTTGGGGTTTACGCCCATTACGATTCAATACAAAAGGCTTACGGAAGGTTTGGGAAAGAAATCAAGTTTATAGAATTAGGGCTTTCAGCAGACTCTTACTTTGCGGACTTGATTGAGGAAAACCACAGGTACAATTTTTTCTCGTTCAGCGATGCGCATTCAGTATGGCCTCACAGGCTCGGGAGAGAGTTTGTGAGAGCAAAGATGAAAGAATGCTCTTTCAAGGAATTGAAAAAGACTTTAGAGTTTGAGAACGAGCGCAGGATAACGCTGAATGTTGGCTTGGACCCCAGGGAAGGAATGTACCATGAGACAGCGTGCAATTCCTGCCACGCGCATTACAATCTAAAAGAAGCTGAAGGAATGAGATGGAAATGCCCTTGCGGAGGCATTATAAAAAAAGGAGTAAAAGACAGGATTTCAGAGCTTGCTACCTTCAAGGAAGAAGTTCACCCTGACTTCAGGCCAGAATACTTGCACTTTATCCCGCTTGCTGAAATAATACAGCTGACTTTGGGAGAGAGAATGCCTGAACATAAAAGAGTGCAGGAAGTCTGGAAACAGTTTGTAAGCAATTTCAAGAACGAAATAAACGTTTTAATAGACGAGCCAATCGTAAACCTGGCTGAAATGCATGAAGAGATTGCAAAAAGGATTGAAAGCTTTCGGAAGGGTTTAGTGGTTTACAAGCCTGGAGGCGGGGGAGAGTATGGCAAGCCATTCATCTGCCTTTCGGAGCAGGAGTGCGAAGCAAAGCGCTTGGAGATTGAAGCAGGAAAAAATGCCGCAAAAACCCAGAGGACGCTGTTTGACTATTAGCGAACTTTTGGAATTCTATTGCTTAACAGCGTTAATCTTTCAGAAAATTCCTGCCTAAACTGTTTTGGAATCAAATGCATATTTTCTAAAACTTCAAGGCTTGACCCTATCCCTTTATACTTGCTGATTACTTTGTGAAGCAGATTAATCAAGACAGTCTTTTTTTGCGATTGCTTGCTGATTTGGCTATAAACAACAGGCGAGCCCCCGTGAAAGATTTCTAAATCTAACTCCATTACTTGGTCAAGCTCAGCGAGTGTTTTATTAAAAGATTCTAATAATTCTCTTTGCTTTGCTTCAGGGACTTTCAAGCTTTTCTGCCAGAAAGAATTTAATTCGCGAAGAATTTGCGTGAAGGAGTTTTCAACATTGCTGGATTTTTGTTTGAGAATCTGCCATTTTTGCCTTTTTTCCAGCATTGGCAAACGCCTGAAATTTTCAGAAAAAATGACTGGCTTGGGCTTTCCAATGCTTCTAATGTGGCTCACCTAACGTAGCTCAAATTCGGGCTTTCCTGCTCGGTTTGCTCTTTCAGCTGTTGCGTGAGCTTTTGGAAAGCTTCCTCGATGTTCTTGGCTTCCTTCTCCAATTCTGCCAGGTTCAGCTTGAACTTGAATTTTTTCACCAATAATTCAAGCAATGCTTTCGCGCTTCCATGGTCGCCTAAGTAAAGCTGCGAGGAAGTTTCTCCCATAAGGCAAGCGCCTTCAAGGCCCTGCTCTTTTGCAATTCCCAAAAGCAAGCCTGCAGCCCCTGAAATAAGGCCTTCGTTCTTGTCTATTACAACGCCGAACTTTTTCCAGTCCTCAAGCACTTTTTTGGAGCTTGCTGCGATGATTATGCGCGGCTCTGAATTCATCCGCCTNNCTGATGTCCAACCCAGCAAGAGTGTAAACTTCCTTCACGTTCAAGGGCTCTAATGCTGTAATTATTGATTCCGCAAACTCGTAATGCTCTTGCGCGCTTCCTGCGCGAAAATCCAAGGTCGGCTGCACAGGGCCTGCAAGAAACAAGAATTCCGAGCCATTGGACTTTGCGTAGTAAAGCTCGTTCTTTATCAAGTCCAGGACAGCGTTTTGAGTCCTGACGCTTGGGGGGAAAGAGTCTGAAGAGATTTCAGCAATTCTTTCAGGCTTTAGCTGCGCGATTAAATGGTCGATTGCAATCTTTCCAACCAATCCAATTCCAGGCAGGCCTGTAAGCATTATTGACTTCTTGCACTTTGGCTTTTTCAAAAACTTTACTTTTGTAACCATTCTTTCACTTAATCCAGGCGCTGCACGCTTGCGCTTCCGCCAGCAGCCTTCAAAAATCCTGCAAGGCTTTCTGAAACTGTTGCAAGGACTCTTTCCGCGACTTTAAAGTCAAAGCTTGAAACTCTCAAGTCCCATTTTCCAGAGCCTACATAGTAAAGTTCAACGCTCGCGTCCTTTCCAGAATTCCTTGCCTTTATCAAAGCGTGCTTTATGAGTTCTGCTCCGTCAGGCTTTGGGCATGAAACCGCCACAATACCCCTGACAGTTCTTTTCGGAACCTCAACGCTTTTCTTCATCAACTCCACTAAGGACTGCTGCCATTTTTCAGGAACGCCTTTTGCTGCTTCCTTTCCTTTGAAGGCAATCTGCTGGAATGCTTCCTGCAGGCTGTCGTAATTCTGCATCAAAGGCTCTGCAACCTCTTTCCAGACTGTTTCAAAGCTTGATTTTTTCTCTTTTGCAAGAATTTCCAAAAGCTTCTGGTTTCTTTTCAAAAACTTCCAGGAGTCTATCTTTGCCCTTTGCGCTCCAGCGCTCACTTTTGTAAAGCTCAGGTCTATCTGGCCTTTTGCAAAGTCAACGTGCGTTACCTGTGCGGCGCGGATTTGGTTTTCCTTAACAAAGTTGCGGATGTTTTTTACCCAAGAGCTCGCGACTTGGGAGATGTGCACAAAGCCGTTCAAGCCTTCATACTCCAAGAGCTCTGCAAAAACTCCATAATCCAAGATTTTTGAAATCTTGCAGACAACTACCTCTCCAATTTCTGGAATTTCCTTCTGCATTCTCTCTCTCCTTAAGAGCTTAGTTCCTTGAATTCTTTTGCTTTCACGATAAGCTTTCCGCCAGTGCTTGAAGCAAGCTCTTTAGAACAGACCAGGCATTTGATGCCAGAGCTTGCCTTGCTGAAGACTATCTGGTCATTTCCGCAGCCAGGGCATTTTATCTTCAAAAACCTGCTTTTTGTTTCAGGGATTATTCTATAAGCCATTTTGAAAAAACCTTTCTTTCTGGAAATTTTAGGCTTGGAAAGCATAAAAAAGGCGTATGGTGCAAAATGCAAAATCCCTTAGTCCAACTCTTCAAGCTCTGCCATGCTTTTTGAAATCAATAATTTTGCAACCTTGTACGGAAGGCTTACAGCCTGGTTTTCTGAAAAGGGCCCGTACTCTTTCAAATCGCTTCCGACAAATGCTGGAACTTTCTTCAAAACCTTCACCTGCACTGTCCGCAAGTCCTGCCTTGACTTGCTTTCAGCTTTTGCTTCACTATCATGGTTTGAGAAAATCTCCTCGNNTCATCAGTATCATGGTTTGAGAAAATCTCTTCAAACAAGGCATCGTGCTTTTGCAAGGCGGCAATCACTATCCTGAAAAGCTCTTTCTCCTGCATTGCAAGCCTTTCCTCAAGGCTTTCTCCAGTGTGCAGGGAAAGCAAGGCCTGGTTCAAGAGCTTTTTCTGCCGCATGCTGAAAAACTCTTCAAGCATTTTCTTCAGGTTTGAAAAATCCCTGCCCTTAGAAGAGCCCAAGTCTTTCAATGATTCAAGATAGTTTTTCTTCTCTCCTGCAACAAACTCGTTCAAGGAGTTGTAAAAGTCTTCAGGAAGCTCGACAAGCTTTGAGGTGTTTTTTTCCAGGCGGTAAACACGCCTTAGCTCTTCATAGTCAAGCTTCATCTTTCTCCCCTTTTCCGCGAGCCTTGAGCTTTGCTGACTTCCTTGCAAGCAGGAATACAGCAGCAAACTCAGGAAGTTCTATCTCCTGCTGCTCGAAAGGACCAAACCAATTGCCTTTCAAAAAAAACTTCGGAGTCTTTTCAGCAAATACCTTGACTGGATTGCTTGAAAAAACTATTGTTTCAGACAAAGCATCAAAGGCCTTCAAGCCTTCAAGCTGGATTTTTTTCGCAAGCAAGCCAGTGCCTCCATGCAATGTTTCAGGAACTCTCACTATCTTTACCAGGTCTATCGAGGTTTGCCTGTCGATAAAAAGTTTTTGCCCTTCCACAAAATGCTCGAGCAATAACTGCCAGAATTGCTTGCTTTTCTTGCCGAACTTGAAAAGCCTGCCATTCTTTAATTCCTGCAAAATGCTTTCCCTTGACTCCAGAAGATGTTTTGAGGCTTCCTTCTCCCTCAGGTTTGAGAAAGAGTGCAATTGCAAGGCGTCAGCGCCCTGCAAGAATGAAAAGAGTTTTGAGAGCAGTTTTTCCTGCCAGCCTTTTGCCTTGTTTAATGGAATGCTGGAGTAATGGCCGCCTGTTTCCGAAAGAAAGCCTAAAGCCTCAAGGTTCAGGTCAAAGCCAGTGAGATAGTTCAACAGCTCCACTCTTCCAGACTGCGGAAGGCTGAAAATCTCTTGAGAGCGCAAGTGCACGTGAAAGCCTTTAGAGCCTGAAAAATTAACGCTAAGTCCTTTGCCAAAGCCGAAATCATCCTGCAGCCATTCAACCAACTGCAAGGTTTGCTTTTTCACAGCGTTCAGGCATTCTGGACATGACCATTCATCAAAAACCGTCCTCTCTCCGCAAGCAGTGCAGTACTGCAGTCTTCCCTTTCCGCCCAGGCCGCACTTTGGGCATTTCCACAATGTGTGCTCTTCAGCGCATGGAGTCTTGAAATCATCAGAGTCAAACTCCCAAATCAAATCGCTTCCAAGCAAGTGCTTTTTCTGCATGTCAGGAACTGAAGGGAATTCATAATGCGCCGGGCTGCAGGAAGCATAAAAAGGCACTTCATCCCTCAAAAAATTGTTAAAGTCAGCCAAATTCTTGAACGCGAAATGCCTTTGCGAAATCTTTTTCCCAAACTCTCCAAAGCCAAACTCCCGCCTCTCGATATTTGGAGGCTCTTTCACGAAATTCTTTGAATAATAGTAGTGGAATTTTCTTGCAAGGAATTCTTCCTCAATCATTGCTTCTCCACCTTTCCTGGCTTTTGCATTGAAAACAGTTTTCTCCTGTAATACTGGACAGGGTTCTTGATTTTGGAACATTGAATTCCGTTCTGGATGCACAATCCGAAAGAACGCAGCTTTTCGCAAGAGGGAGGAGTATATTTCTTTCCCCTGCTCATTCTTTCAATATGGTATTTTGCAATCCTCTCGTCATAGTTTGAAGCTTTTTTGAAAACCCCGAGGATTTCCTCTTTCGGCATGTTCAAGGCTATCAAAAAAGCCGCAAGCGCAAAATTTCCCCAATGCGTCAATTTTTCNNTTTTTCCCCGGAATTTATTTTCGCGTAAAGTTCAGAATAGCACGGGGGAAATGCCTCGACCTCTATCTCTCCATGCATTACCTGCTTCAAAAATTCCCTCTGCCTTGCGCTTGCTTCTGAAAAAATCTCAAAAGCAATATTCTGGAACCCTTTAGGAACTCCCTTAACGTCAACAGGCAGGCTCTGGAATACCTTAAGCCTTACAGCCTCTGAAAGCAATCTCGCGAATTCTTGCTGTTCCAAAAAAACCTTTCCATTCTCCAGCTTTTGGTTCACCAAGCGCATGCTTTTGAAAGTTTGCGGAATTTTAANNAAGGAAGGAAATCAGTGAAACAGCAGCGAAAAAATCCTTGCTTTCCAAAAGCTCGAATTCAACATTCAATTCTGAAGCAAGGTCAAGCAAGGTTTCAGGCTTTTCAAGCTCCAGGCGCTTTAAAGCGTTCTCTGAAATCATTCCAGCAAACCTTTCAAAATAGGAAATGTTTTTTGAAAACGAGAGCAGGATTTTTGCTACAGGAAATGCCAGCACCTCATTCATTATAGCGTCAGAGCTTTCCTGCGCCAAGGGCTTGTATGCTTTTCCATGCAAAGAGCTCTGCAGCATGAGCCTTGCCCTTGAAAGAACTGTCTCTGAAACCTCGCTTAAGGAAAGCCTGGCATTCTTTACAGCAGCCTGCGCTGTTTTAGAGAAAGGATAGGCCTGCGCAAACCTTAATTCCTGCACCGGAAGCATATAAGTAAGCAATTAGCGTGAAAAAACAATTAAAAAACAGTCCAGGCTAGAATTCCAGTGGAAAAATCACAAAATCATGTGAGCCAGGTAGAATTCAATAGTGCTCTCTCCAATCTTGAAAGAAGCCTTCATTGGCGCATCACTCTTCAGCTCTAAAACAACAGGGGCTTCGTTCTCCGCCTCTTTCATGATGTTCTGGAAAAAATTCAGGCTGTACTTGCTTACAACTTCAGAATCAGCCTTGACGCTCACATTCCCGGTTTCTTTAGTAATAGTTCTCAAAGTGCCTTGAGAGCCTCTAGCTTCTACTATAAACTGGCTGCCCTTTGCCTTTATTACAACGCTGCTTCCGAACAATCCGGCATCCTTCAAAGCCTCTTTTAGGATGCGAGCGTTGATGCTGACCCTAGCGTCAAATTTTGGCGAGGGAATGTTAACTTCTTCCTCTGTAATGTCAATCAAGGGCAAGCGAAAACTCCTGCTCAACTCTCCCTCAAACTTTACGTGCAATTCGTTATCATCCAACTCAAGCTGCATCCTGTCATTAGGCAAAGCCCTTTGCATTATCTTGTTCAATTCCGCAATGTCCAAGCCAACAAAGTTTGGCTCGATTTCATACTTGTCAAAAGAGCTTTTAGCAAGGCTATAATTCACCAGAACTATTTGTGAAGGGTCAATAGCCTTGAAAGACAGGCCGTTAGTGCTGAAGCGGAAATTGCCCTCGTTAATGAAGGAAGCGATTGCGTTCACTGCCCTTTGGAAATAAACAACATTCTTGAGCTCTATCAAAAAAACTCCCTCTTTATCTCTCCCCTGGAAAACAAACTTGCTGAAAGAACAAGGCAGGAAAGATTATTTAAAGATTGTCCTTGCTCCTGGCTTCAGAGAGTTTAAAAACAAGCAAGGCAAAAGCCAGGGCAATGAAAACAAAAGCCCAAGGCATTTCAGGAACAGAAGCCTGCTGCCTCTTGATTGCAAAAGAAGCCTCGCTACTCTGCACATATTTTTCAGGGCTAATGAAAGTATCAAACAAGCTGACAACAACCGTGTAAGGCTTTGCCTGCTGCAATCCGCCCAACTGGTTTGAAGTTGCAAAGTTATTTATTAGAATTTCTTCCTGCAAGTTTGCAGCAACGCTTACTGTTCGAGAGCCTGAAAAACCGCTTTGGCTTTTCACTTCAAAATCAATTCTACCCTGAAAATCACTGCTGCCTGGATTTCTCACAACAACTTTGACTTGCAAGTCTTTTGAAGAATCAACCGCTCTTCCAACATCCTGCAATGTGCCTGCAGAATCCTGCTGCCAGAAACTTACGCCTTGGATTTCAGCGGAAAGCTCCGCAAAGGCAAAGCTGGAGAGAAAGAGTGCAAAAGCTAAAACGCAAAGATAATGCAAAGCCGGCTTCATGCAATAGAACAAGATTTCCTGTTTTTAAAAAGCTTTGTTTGAAAGCAAGGCTTCAGCTTTCAATCCTTGGGGCAAGATAGTAAGAGATGGAGGCCTCTCCGATATTGTATGCAAGGTTTACTGGATGGTTTGCCTTCAAGCCAATGCTGACTATAGTATCGCTGGAAGCGGCCTTGAGCATGTCTTGAAGGTAGTCCAAGGGAAACATTGCTGTGCCTTCTTTTTTCACCTGCAATTCAACAAGAGCTCCGTCCTTCTTCGAGCTTTCGTGCTCCCAGAATCCTTTGGAAGAGTTTGCCTTCATTATAAAATTGTCATTCTGCACTCCAATCGTAATGTGAGAAGCGATTAAGGAAGCGTCCTTCAAGCCTTCCTGCAATTCGCCAGCTTTAATCTTTAGTGAAGCCTCGAACTCTATTTTTGGAGTCGGAAGCTCCTGCCTGCTGATGTCAAGCAATGGAATGTTGAAAGAGCGCTTTGAAGAGCCCTTGAATGAAAGTTTTAAGCGAGAGTTTTCAGAATCAAGCTCTATCTCCAAAACATCGCTTGCTTTAGCCCTTGAAACTATCTGGCTCAAGTAATCCAGGTCCAGGCCAATTTTGGAAGGAGAGGAAAGCTCGAACTCTTTAAAGGCTTTTTTCGGAAGCCTGAAGTCAACCATTGAAATCTGCGAAGGGTCTGTTGCCTTCAAGGACAGGGAGTCTTTTTCAAGCACGAACTCTGCCTCGTCAATAAGCACTGAAATCGCTTCAATGCATTTCCTGAATTCTGCAGCGTTCTCCAAAACAAGCCTTGCCATCAAAAAGCACCTTTTGCCTATAACTGATTTTTATTGTTCAGCACTAATTAAAACCTTACCGCGTTTTTCCAATGCCTAGCACAATCCGCCGTTATAATGCTCAGGCATTGCGCCCTTGGATATTAGGGAAGGCAAGTCGTCAAAAACCCAGACCTTGACGCAGCCGATTATCGGAATTCTAAAAACTGCCTTGCCTTCAATTTCTGAAATCTTGAGAGGATAGAGAGTAATGCAGGGCTTTTCAATTATTATTCTTGAAGTGTCAGTTCCAAGAATAGGCTCTTGAATCTTTTTCCCGCAGTCCTGGTCAAAAGTCCAGTTTGTTTTTTCATTATCGCCTTTTGTAAGCAGGAAGCTTGCGTCCAAAGCGTTAAGCTTTGCCACGACTCTGTGGATTATCTGCTCTCCGGTGAAGGAAGAGTAGTAAAGGTTTATGTCTCCGTCCTGGCTTGGCTTTATCTCCTTGCCTCCTGCTTGAATTGCTGAAAGCTCTTTTCCAGCATTGGAAACTTGCGAGGGAGAGTAAGAGGCTTCAGCAAATTCTGAAAACAGCTTTCCTGAAACGTTTTCTGGAACAAAAAGCTCTTGGGCTTTTAATGATGCAAAGCTTGCTCCTTGGATGAAAACAACATCTCCCCTGTACAGGTTTGGCTCCATTGATTCTGAAATCACTATTACAATAGGGCTGTTTGTCTGCAAGGCAAGCGCAAAGAACTGGTAGATTAGGAAAGCGAAAATAAAAGCTGAAACAATATACACTAGGGTATAGCCTATCTCCTGCACGTCTGTCTTTTTGCCGTGCTTTGCAGGCCAGTATTTTTCCAAAAGCAGGTCAACGTAGGTGAAGGGGTCAAGCCATTTCAACTTTTTCCTGAAAGCCTGGAGTTTTTTCTTCAAAGGCAACAACTCAAAAAAAAGAAGGGGAAAAGGTTTTATTACTTCAACGCTTTCTTCAAGGCTTTCTCAAAGCTTGAGAGCTCTTCAGCCAGGGAATTGCAGGCTTCAGATAATGCCTTGGAGGCAGGCTTGGATTTTGTCCTCAAGACAAAGACAGAATTCTTGTCCATTGGGTGCTTTAGCTGGTAAGCGGCAAAGCTGACGTCAGGGTTTTCAAGCAGCTTGCTTTTCAAGAGATTAGGCAGGGAATGCCTTTCCTCCTTTATGACAAATTCCAAAAAGTTTTTTTCAGACTTTAAAACCTCAAGCTCCATTCTTTCACTTCCGAAAACGTTCAGCTTTTTTTCAAAGAGTATTCTGAAGAAAGCTTTCTCCTCTCTAAAGAACCGCAGCTAGTGCATTTCAGGCTTCCGGCAAACAATCCCAACTCCTGCCTGCATTTTGAGCAATAAGCCCTAACAACACCCAAATTCGGGGCGTTTGTTGAAAGCTCCACTCCGTAAGTGTTTGCTTCAATAATCCTTGCTTTCACCAGGTCTCCAATCTTGAAATCATCGCGCAAGCGCTTTACGAAAAAGTTTGAAACCCTTGAAACCATCAGGCTTCCTGTGCTGTGCAATAGCCTTAGCTCTTCGCCGTTCTTTTCAGCCTCAACAAGCTCAAGCACAATCATGTTGTCCTTGACAAACATTACCTTGCCTAAAACAGTGCTTCCGATTCCTGCAGGCTTTACAATCCTGGACTTTTTGCTCACAAGAACCTCTCTTTTTGCATCGTCAAAATCAGCTATTCCTACACTGTCAGCAAAAACCCTGCCTTCAGAATCAGAGAAAGTGTTAACTCCTGAAGAATACTCTTCCTCCGTAGCCAGGAACTCTCCAGGAAAGACAAGTTTTTTAGAAAGCATTTTAAAACCAAAAAAAGCTTTATTATTTTAAGGCTTTGATTCAATACTCTTGGAGAGAAAAAGAATTAAAAAACAAGCGCTTGAGGAAAAGTGGGAGAATGGTACTGGAGTTTTTGTTCGGAAGCAAAGAGGTCAGAAAACATCCAGTATACCTGCTTATCCAAAGCTTCATAATCTCAAGCCTGAGCATCTGGGTTGCTTACGCAATCTTCCCGAACAACGCGAGCATTACAGCCATAGCGTTTGTAACCATCGGCCTAGTGCCATTGATTGAAAAGATTTTCAGCGAGGAAGAGGAGGAAGAGGAGGAAAAGCCAAGCAGTTCTTTAGGCTTTGTTGCAAGGCATTTTGACATTATCGCAATATTCACCTGGTTTTTCATAGGATTGATTTTAAGCTATTCGTTCTGGTATTTCGCCCTGCCAAGCGAGAACGGAAACATCTGCATCGGAAGCGCGTGCTTTCAAGCGCCTTTAAGGGAGAAGGTATTCAGCGAGCAGAAAAGCACTCTCTCTGCAATCCAAGGGGCTTTTTCAGGAAACGCTTCAAGAGATGACTGCTTTGCTGCCTCAAAAAGCCTTGAAAAATGCGGAGAGTTCATTTTCGCAAACAATGCCATAGTCCTAGGCTTGGCAATATTGTTCAGTTTCCTGTACGGAGCTGGAGCGGTGTTTTTGCTTGCGTGGAACGCGAGCGTTATTGGAATTCTCATAGGCCAGAAAGCCCTAGAGCTCCAATCCTACGGGCATGGACTAGCTTCAGGAATTGGCTTGGTGCCGCACGGAATTCCTGAAATCCTCGCTTACTTTTTGGGGGCGATTGCTGGTGGCATTATTAGCGCTGCAATCATCAGGGGAAAATTCCAGACAAAAGGCTTCGAGCAAGTGGCGAAAGACGCGATAGTGCTGATAGTAATCGCATACATCATACTTCTTGCAGCAGCATTCATAGAGGCAGCGATAATCGTTGGCGGTTAAAAAAAGCAAAAGTTCATTTCTTTTTCTTGCCAGATTTCTTTGCCAAAAGCTTCTTGATTGCTGGAGCGTATTTTTTGAACAGGTCTTCAGCAGCGCCCTCGCTCTTGACTCCGGAAAGCCTTGAAGCCAGTTGCGTAAGCTCTAAAGGGAAAATGTACTTTGTTGCCTTGCCTCTTCCCAGCCTTTCCAAGGCGCGGATGTAATAGTAAGATAGTGCCTTGTCTGAAAGGCCTTCAGCAGCGTCCCTCACAGCCTCTATCTCAATCTGGTGAGCTTTTGCTAATTCAGTCCTTGCGAGCTTTTTCTGCTCAGCAGCCTTTTGCTCTGAAAAAGCATCGCTGATTTCTTTAGGAACTGAAAGATGCTGGATTTCAACAGCCTCTATTGAAACTCCCCAGGAAGTGGTTATCTGCTCGAGCTTTTGCTTGACTTCCTGGTTTAATTTTTCAATGCTTGAAATCAGTTCTGTTAAAGTTAGCTCTCCTGCAGCATCCCTAATGCTTGCTACAACAAACTGCTCCGCTCCCTTCCTGTAATCGTCAATTTCCAAAACGCTTTTCATTACAGCATCATTTTCTTTTTTCACAAAAAGGTATATTATCGCGTCAATCTTCACTACCACTTTGTCCCTGGTGATTACCTCCTGAGGCTTTACGTCAATCGTTTGCGTCCTCAAGTCAACAAACCTTGCGCTCTCTATAACAGGCCAGATGAAAGTCCAGCCAGGGCCTCCGACTCTCTTTGCCCTTCCAAACCTGAAAATCACCGCTCTCTCATACTCTTTCAAGGCAAGCAGGAAATCATAGCGCGAGACAAGGATTACAAGGAAGAGCGCGAAAAATCCTACAAGAATATAGATTGCAATAACGTCCCTGAAGATGAAGATTGCTGCAGCTGACAGCACTACAATGAGGAGGATAAGGATGAATATTAGCTCTTTCAGCTTGTAGCTTTCAACCTTGCCAAACCGCTTTGCCATAGAAAAATCTCCGCCTTCCAAAAAACGCCTAAAAAGCGTTAGTTAATTAAATACTTTAAGGCACAATAATTAAAGGTTGCGCGTTTATAAAACAAGCGGGTTTTTTAAATGGCTGAAAAGACAAAAAGCGTCCTGGTAGTGTGCGTTGACAGGGATGACGATTTCGGGAGAAAGGCAGGCATTGAAGGCCCTATAATAGGGAAGAAAGCAAACTTGAATGCTGCAGCAAAGCTTGCATTGGCAGACCCTGAAGATTCTGACAGCAACACTGTTTTTGCTGCTGTGAAAAAAATGCAGGAAGCAAAAAAGCTTTACGCTAATGTTGAAGTCGTAACGCTCACAGGAGCAGGAAAGTTTGGCCTGGAAAGCGACAAGCGCATCAACGAACAGCTTGATTCTGTAATGGAAAAGTTTCCTGCGGACGCTTTCATTCTAGTGACTGACGGAGCGGAGGATGACCAGGTACTGCCAATACTGCAGTCCAGAGCTCCGGTAATAAGCAAGGAAACTTTGATCATAAAACAGGCCAAAGAGATTGAAAGCGCTTACTACACTATAAAGGAAGCCTTGAGAGACCCTTTTTTGCAAAAAGTGGTTTTCGGAATTCCAGGCCTGATACTTTTAATCCTCATAGCATTGCCGACTATCGGAGGCCAGGTTGTTGTAGGAACTTTAGGCGGTTTTCTCATAATTTACGGGTTTGGATTGTTTGACAGGCTTGCAAGCATTGTGAGGATAATGGCAAAAAGCATCAAAACCCAAAGGGCGAGCTTTCCGTTCTATATCGCAACCTTGTTCGTGTTTGCCTTTGGAGTAATAGGGGCGTACACTGTTTTCTATTCCCTGCCTCAAGCAACAGAATCAGACATCATACAGGCAGGCCTGGAGGCTGCTGTGCAATTCATATTCTTCACCTTCCTTTCAGCAGAACTTTTCATTATAGGCAGGACAATAGATTTGGTGCATTTAAAGCGCGCTTACAAAATACGCAACTACTTTCTTTCGGGAATTTCGCTCATTCTTGTATGGTTCATCCTTGATTCCGGGAAAGGGGTTTTTGCAGGAAAAGCAGACCTGAACTCGTTCCTTTTCACCATAGCCTCAAGCTTTGTCGCGTTCTTGATAGTGTTCAAGATTTCAGAAGTATTCAACGTCCAAGGCAAGATCACGAAACTGCTTGTAGGCCTGCCAGTATACAATAAAAAGGGAGAATGGGTTGGAAAGGTTGAAGGCATCAGCAAGGACAAGAAAAGCATTGAATACGCTTTGATAAAAAGCAAGGAAAAAGCAAAGGCAGCACGGACAGAGTTCAGGCTCAAACAGGGAAGAGTTTTGCTCTCAAGCTGAAGAGTGGTTTCTTGGAAAAAACTCCCAAAGAACACCTGGAAAGGTTTTTTGGACTTCTGGAAATGCTTGAAAGCGGAAATTTTAAGGCAGTGAAAGAGCTCGATAAGATTGCCTCACTCTTAAGAGAAAGAAAACTGCTGGTTCCAAAAATAAGAGCAGCAAAAGCAAAAGGATTAAATGTTTCAAAGCTAAGGGAAAACGCAGCAAAGCAGGAAGAAGCGCTCAGAAAAAACCTTCAAGAGCAGAAAAGAAAAGAAAGGGCAAGGCTGCGGAAATTCAATAAGCCAAAGCGATTTTAGAACTTAAACTATTTTCGGCGCCGCAAGGTTTGCGAGGTTGAATTTCAAGAGCTTTTTCAAGGCTGAAAGAAGCTTGGTTTTTGCACTGTTTTGCTCGAAAGCGTTCTCCAAAACCTCGCTCAAGGTCTTTACAGGAATTACCTTAATTTTCTTCAGCTCAAATTCAGGAAGAACAACATCATCCTTGTTAGAGTAAGGAATTACAACTTCCTTAAAGCCTGCCTTTATAGCTGCCTGGACTTTTGCTGTAATGCCCCCGACAGGCATTACCTCTCCCCTAACGCTCAAAGAGCCAGTCATTGCAAGCCCTTGCTTTACAGGAATTCCCTCCAATGCTGAAATTACTGCAGTAGCTACAGAAACAGAGGCAGAATCCCCTTCAACTCCGGAATAGGATTGCAAGAATTGAATGTGCATGTCATAAGTTGAAATGTCCTTTCCTGAAAGTTTTTTAATAATCGCAGAAACATTCTGCACTGCTTCCTTAGCAATCTCCCCAAGCTTTCCAGTTGCCACTAACTTTCCTTCAGACTTGCTCATGGCAGGCGCAACCTCTGCCTCAATAGGCAAAACCATTCCTGCATCACCATCTCCTGAAACCGCTAATCCGTTGAGTCTGCCAATCATTGAGCCTTCGGTCAAATAAACTTGATAATCCTTGCGCTCTTCAAGGATTTTTGAAACCATCTGCTGCTCTAAAGTCCTTGCTGAAAGCCTTGCCTCAAAAACATCATCCTCTGTGACAAGCTCGTGCCTTTTCTCTATCGCAATGTCTCCGGCAGCTCTCACCAATCCTCCCAAATCCCTCAACTTTAAGGTAAGCTTGCTTTTCCTTCCAGCCCTCTTGCGCGCTTCAAAAATAATGCTTTCCAAAGCCTTTGCTGAAAAGTGAGGAATCTTGCCGTCTTTTTTAATCTCCTGCGCTATAAACTGCACTATCTTCTTCCTGTTCTCCAAATTGTCATCCATGTCAAGGTTCAGGTAAACTTCATAACCATATCCTCTAATCCTACTTCTCAATGCAGGATGCATATGTTTCACTGTTTCCAGATTGCCTGCTGCTATCATGACAAAATCACATGGAACAGCTTCTGTTCNNATAACCATATCCTCTAATTCTTGAACGCAAGGCTGGATGCACTTTTTCCAAATCCTCATAGTTTCCAGCAGCAGCCAAAACAAAATCGCAAGGAACAGGGTCTGTTCGCGTCATTGCGCCAGAGCTCATTTCAGACTGGCCTGTGATGGAGTATTTTTTCTCCTGCATTGCTGTAAGCAAGTCCTGCTGGGATTTTTGCGAAAGAGTTGCAATCTCGTCAAGGAATAGCACGCCTCCGGAAGCGCGGTGAATATAGCCAGGTTCGACGCGCAAGTGAGCTGGAGTTCCAAGGCCTCCACTTTGAAGTGGATCGTGACGCACGTCTCCAAGCAATGCTCCTGCCCTCGCTCCTGTTGCTTCAAGGAACGGAGCGGTTTTCTTGCCAGAATTATCAATCAATAATTTCGGAACTTGGGCGCTTGCCTTTGTTTTTATCTGCGTTCCTAAAGCAAAGCCAATGAACAAAAAACCTCCAAGGATTAAGGTAGCAGCGTACACTACGTCCGGAATCCAGCCCAAGCGCCAGATGACGTAAGAGAGAATAAACCATCCAACGCTCAAGAGCATTACAAGCAATCTTGAATTGTCTTCTTGCGCTCTAGCGTCAGTCCTGAGCTTGTGGATTATCTTCTTTCCCTCTCCGGCTTTCACTATTCTTACTTTAGGATTGTTCGAATCTGAGCGGTTTGGATAGATTAGAACATCATGCAATTGCTGCACCGGAAGCAGTTCAGACATTGCCTGAGCCAAAAGGCTTTTTCCAGTTCCGGGCAGGCCAATAAGCAATACATTCCTTTTTTGTGCTGCAGCTTTTTTTACTATTTCTACTCCATTTTCCTGACCTATAATCTGGCCAATGAGCTTTTCAGAAACCTGCACTTCAGAAGTGCTCTTGGGCAGGTAGCTGTTGTCTATTGCTTCAGGCTGTTTTTCCAAAGCAGGCTTGCTTGAGTCTTTAGAACCAGGCATTACCAAAATTGGTTAAAAAAGAGTTAAAAATGCTTTCATTTGCAAAGTTATCAAACCAGTACTATAAATAAGCAATAAGCAGGCTTGATAATTGTCAAAACTAAGTTTTGACAAGTTTTAGTACAATCGGAAAAAAGTGGCAGAAAATGGCAAACCTCAAGGTTGTTTTTTTAGGAACCAGCGGCTCTACGCCTTCAAAGGAGAGAAATCTCTCAAGCACTTGCATAAACTTTAACGGGCAGAATTTCCTTTTTGACTGCAGCGAGGGAACGCAAAGGCAAATCATGCAAAGCGGCTTGAGCTTCATGAAAGTTGATTTCATCTTCATAAGCCATTTCCACGGAGACCACATCCTAGGATTGCCAGGGCTTTTGGCAACGATGACGATGCAGGAAAGGCAGAAAGAACTTTTCATCACAGGCCCTAAAGGAATTGGAGAAAAGGTAAAAGCAGCCTTGTGGCTTTCAGGCTTCAGGCCAAGCTTTCCCTTAAAAGTCAAGGAATTGAAAAGGAAAGAAATTATCCTGAAGGAAAAAAACTTCAAAATAACAGCCTTTCCATTAAAGCACGAAATTCCGTGCTTTGGGTTTGTTTTTGAAGAGCTAAGGCCTGCAGGAAAGTTCGTCAGGGAAAAGGCCTTAAAGCTTGGAATTCCTGAAGGCCCATTATGGAGGCAGCTGCAGCAGGGAAAGGGGGTAAAGCTTGGGGGAAAGAGTTTCAAGCCAGAACAGGTCTTGGATTTTTCACAAGGAAAGAAGGGAAAGAAGGTAGCGATAGTAATGGACACTACCCCAAAATACAATATTTCAGAACTAACGGAAGCTGACGTTCTAGTGCATGAGGCATCTCTATCAAGCGCTTTCGAGCAAAGGGCAAAAGAAACAAGGCATTCGACAGCAGCACAAGCAGCAGGAATTGCAAAAAAAGCGCGAGTGAAAAAATTGTTCATCACTCACGTAAGCACAAGGCACCAGAAAGAGATTGAAACATTGGAGAAAGAAGCGCAGGCAGTGTTTCCAAACTCTAAAATCGCAAAAGATTTGGAAACTGTTGAATTATAAAGGCGAAAAGAATGAGCTTGAAGGAAGTCCAGAAAAAAGTTGACGACTGGGCAAAGCAGTTCAATCCCCCATACTGGCAGCCTTTGGAGATAATGGCAAGGCTTACTGAAGAGGTCGGAGAGCTGGCGAGAGAGCTCAACCACATTTACGGCCCGAAAAAGAAAAAATCAAACGAGGAAATAAAAGAGCTCGAGGACGAGATTTGCGACATCATAATGACTCTCTGCTGCCTTGCAAACTCTCACGGGATAGACCTGGATGAAGCTTTTGAAAGGACAGTGAAAAAGCTTTACGAGAGAGACAGCAAAAGGTTCGGAAAAAAAACTGTTTGAAAAAAACCCTCTCAAAAGGAAAGCTTGAAGCTTTCCCCAGGCTGGAGAATGACTGGCTTTGTTTTCAAATTGCTTTTTTCAATCCTTGCCTTGAACTCTAAAGGGTCTGCCTGGATGTGGGAGAAAGTGTTATAGCTCATGGGAATGGCAACTTTAGGCTTCATGCACTTCACTGCCTTTACAGCATCAACCAGGTCCATAGTTGATGCTCCGCCGATTGGAAGGATTGCGACATCGGCCTTTATCTTTTCATGCTCTTCCATCAAATCAGTATCGCCAGCGTGGAATATTCTAACTCCGTTAAGCTCTATCAAAAAGCTTAAGGGATAGAAAGAGTGAGGATGGTGGGCTGGAAAAGCCTTAATGCTCGCATTGCGAACGTTAACGCTAGAGTCAGTGGCTATTGAAACAAGCTGGCGTTTCGGAAGGTTTAATTCATTAAGCACTGAATCATGCGCTGCTACTAGAGAATCCTGCTTTGAGGCAATGCTTTCAATGAATTTCTTGNNAATGCTCATGGCTTACCAGAATCAAGGAAACATCCTTGAAATCCTTCTCCTGAACAGGGCTTTTCACCAAAGCCTTCATTTCCGGAGAAGGAGCCTTGCAGTCAAGAAAGGGGTCAATGAGGATGTTTTTGCCGTTGGCTGAAAGCTGGAAGAAAGAATGCCTGAAAAATCGAAGTTCAACCATTAGCCCAACTCTATAGCATTAAGTGTTCAAGAGTGTTTAAAAAACAAACTAGAAATGCTCTACAAATAATAAGGTATAAAAAGCCGGAGATGGCTAAGTTTATAAAATGCCTCCAGTAAAAAAAACAATCGCGGTTCTGGCATTCCTGCTGCTCATTGCAGGAATTGCAACAGCGTACACTATTGAAAAGAAAGAGCTTACGATAAAAATAGACGAGTCTGGCAACGGAACCTTTAACGAAAAATACTATTTTGCATTCTTTGACAGGCAAGACTTGGACGAGTTTTTGAAAGTAGTGACTGAAAACGGCCAGGACCTGCTAAAATGGCAGGCGTCAAGCACTCCGATAGTTCCATACTTTTCAAGCATTGAAAAGCTAAGCCTGAAAGAATTCAGCTTCAACCAGGCAAAGCAGGTTTTAGAGCTTGAGTACAGCGCTGAGGAAAAAAGCTCTGTAAAAATTCTCGAAGACCAGCGCTCCAGCGTTTGGCGCTTGAACCAAAGCCTTCTGCAAAAATTCGAGCAAGGGACTATAATGGAAGTGCCGAGAGACATTACAATAAGCATTGAACTGCCTGCAAACTCTGAATTAAAAACAGAACTGCTGCCGCAGGTATTGCTTGCAAAAGCAACAAAAAATACTCTCTCCTTGAACAACGTGAGAGTGAACAACCTCAACATCCAACACGTGATTCCAAAACCGATAGCGCAAACGGTTTCATTGACAGAATTGCTGAACTGGCTGAACAGCACGGGCCTTATCTACGCGCTCATTGCTGCAATAATAGTCCTTGGCGCCATAATTGCAGTCAAGAGAAAAAGCATTTCTGAAAGAATAGAAAACTACATAGTAGAGCATTCTGAAATTTCCAGAAAGGAAGAAGAGGAAGAAATAGAGATTGAAGAGTGAAAAGCGTTAAGGCTTTTCGAGCTTTTGCAAAAGGGCTTCAATCCTTTGAATCGAGAGTTCTACAGTCCTGCGCTCTCCAGGGCTAAAGATTGTGCGCGGGTCTTTAGAAAGCACATTCAGCCTGTGCTGCACGTACTTTGCTCCAGCCATTGTAAAACCGCCACTGAATGGCGCTCTCACATCCCTGCCTTTTTCATCCTTTCCATAAAAATGCTTTCCGACAAGGTAGAGATTTGCGAGAACAGTTTTTTCTTCAGCCGAAAGATTGACTTTGGGGGTTAAGGCAGCAACACAGCCGTGCAAAGTCAATTGGGGAGTTTCATAGCTCGCATCAAGCATTCCTTTTTTTTCAAGGGAAAAATCCTCTCTTTCAATAATCGGCTTTGGCTCTTCTAACTTTAGTTTCACTCTGGGCTTTCCTTTTTCTGGAACTGGAACAGAAGCTCTCGTAAATTCGCGGTCGCGGGCAGCAGCGTGCCTTTCCTTTGCCCTATCTTTGGCTTTCTCAAACTCCGTGCGATGCAGCTCGCGCGCTTCCTTGTCCAACCGCACTCGCCTTTCAAACTCTGCCTCCTCTGTCTTTCTCGCAGTATCGCGCCTTGCTTTCCAATCTCTGTACGCTGAAACAGGTTTTCCCAAATACTTGAACCAGACAAAACGGTTTCTCAAAGGCATTTATTCCACCATTTCTTTTGCTCCAAATCATTAACGCTTTGGGGTTTTTAACTTTTCTCGTCCTTGCCCTGCTTTAAAAGGCTTGAGAGCAAAATTGCAAGCAAAACTGCTGCAATGATGTGCAGCGCTGAAGCCAAAGCAGTTCCTTCAAGATAGTAATAGCCCGAAAGCCTGCTGTATGCTGTGCCTTGCAGGAAATTGTTCAAGGCCTCGAAAACAATTACAGCAATCACGGTCAAGCCTGCAAACTCCATTGTTGAAGGCTTTTTNNGAATAGAAAAGCAGGCCTGAAGCAACAGCAGCAAACAAGCCTACAGCAATTCCTCTTGAAGCCCCGTAAAGAATTCCAGCCAAGACTGCAATCGGAAGAATTGGCTGAATTGCAGTAAGCAGGGAAAATTGCTTGAAGACAATGTCCAAAACTACAGCCAAGGCAAGCAGTTGCAGAAAACTCCAATCAGTTTCCTTTTTTTCAGCCATTTTTTAGCTCACCCACACGAAAGCAGCCAAGCCAATAAATATCCAGAGCCAGGCGCTGTTCTTCTCAATGTTTTTCACAAAAACGTAAAACCCAATCATTATTACAGTAAGCTCGAAAGGCCACTGAATGAACAAAAAAGTGACGTCTTTCTTCACAAAAAAAATCCCCGCAAAAGTCAAGGCGAGAAATGCAAAAGGCAAAGGCCTGTGAGCGTAAGGAAGCAAGAGTATCATAAAATAGAGGAAGATAAGGAAAAAGAAAGGCCCGAAGCCGATGGCGCTTGAAAAGCTGTTGAATAATGCCACTAGGTCCATGACTGAATAGTGCAAAAAGGGGTATAAAAACCTTGCACCCTTATTAACTCTAAAAAGTTATATCAAAGGGCTTGGAGCCCTTTGATAGCTGTCAAAAGACAAAATTAAAGTCTTTTGACATTATTTGTTCCACTTTTTTGCCTTTCTAATCTTGCCCTGCAACGCAGGCTGGAAGGGAATCTTCAAAAGCTTCAAGGCATTCTGGATGCTGTAATCATCAGAAACAACAATT
>DUFJ01000077.1 GCA_013331925.1 Candidatus Iainarchaeum sp. | reverse complement strand
TTGAGGCGGAGAAAGAGTTTTTTTCAAGGGTTTCTGAAAAAGCAAACCAGATATTCCTCCAACATGAGAGCAAATTAAAGGGACTGATTGTTGCAGGCCCGGGCATTACAAAAAACGAGTTTTTGGAGCGAGGAATGCTTGACTACAGGCTCAAGGAAAAAATTTTAGGCAGCATTGACACTTCATACACTGATGAAAGCGGAATTAGGGAGGTAATGCAAAAGAGCGACGAGCTTTTGAAAGGCGCTGAAGTGACCAAGGAAAGGGCGATAGTGAACAAGTTTTTGGAAGAAATCTCAAAAGACGGCCTTATAGCTTACGGGGATAAAGAGGTTTTGGAAGCGATAGAGCTTGGAAAGGCAAAGACAGTAATGGTCAGCGAGAGCTTGGGTTGGGAGGTTGTGAAGATTGAGTGCGAAGCTTGCGGAAACGTTGAAGAATTCATCATCAAAGACACGCTTACTTTCAAGCCTTCAGATTTGAAATGCAGCAAGTGCTCTTCCAGCAAGGTTGAAGAGCTTGAGGAAATAGACTACATTGACTTCATCATTGAAAAAGCCCGTTCCACAGGAGCTGAAGTCCGTGTAATAAGCACTGAAACCCCTGAAGGAGAGCAGTTCCTGAAAAGCTTCGGCGGCTTGGGCGCGTTTTTGAGATACAAGTAAAAGTAATAAAGCAAAAGATTCAATATGACAGAAAAAACTGGGTTAATGCCTAAAATAAACTTACTCCGTGACAAGAAAGTGCTCGGCAAGTCCTGGGGACAAACTTATAACAAATATTTTGGAAACAAAAAGAACATGCTTGCTTTTGTGAAAAAGATATTCCCCCACATTCCTAAAAAGAAAGAATTGAAAATATTATACGCCTGTTCTGGCCCGGGTTTTTTGGGGGAAGACCTAGTTAGTGCATTAGAAAAGAAGAGAATAAAAGCAACATTACTACTCGTGGATGTCTCAAAAAAGCACCTAGAACAGAACAAAAACCCAAAAACAAGGAAACTCTGCTCTGACTTATTGAAAGCAAGAATTCGTGAAAAGTTTGACGTAATAATCATGCGAAGTTCTTTGGATTACTTCTGGACTGAAAAAAGCCAAGTTAGAATATTAAAGAAATTGAAAAGATGGCTAAACGCCGGGGGAGTCTTTTTCAACCAGGCAGCATCAATGCCGACTCTAGTCCAACGCAATCTAGCAGATAAAATATACTCTTCAAATAATAAGATCGGTAAGCGTCATTTCCAATGCGATTCAGACATTTTCAAAATTTACAAGAAAAGCGGTTTTGAAAAAATCAGAAAAATAGGTACTGCCCCAGAATTAAAAATCAGCGAAAAAGAGCACGCTGAAAGATACTCAATAAGTAAAGAGGATGTTAAGAGAATACAAAAAATTATTGCAAAAATCCCGGCAAAAAAACGCCCAAACATTAAAGCAACAGAAACGGGATATTCTATGACATTTATTTACCCAATATATTCTGCCAAAATCAACGAGGAAACTTGATGTACTCAACAAAATGCAAAGGCATTGGCGGCAGGATAAAGCAGAGAATTGCGGACTTTCAGGTTGAGGAAATAACCCCGCAAGGAAAGGTTTGCTCGATTAAAGCATTCAATGCTGAAGGAAAAATCAACGGGTTTTCTGAAACTGATTCAAAGATTTTAATTCCTGAAAATCCGGAAAATAGCGAATTTTTGATTTGCGAGATGGAAAAATTCAACTATGACTTGAACATGGCTGTAAGGTTTGTTTCACACTTTCTGCAGTCTTCAAGAAAGCGCGTTGGCTATGCCGGCTTGAAGGACAAGAGGGCTATAACCTGCCAGCGCGTCAGCTTGTGGAAGCCTGATTTGGAAAGGCTGGAAAAATTCAAGAGCAGGTTCATTGACTTGAGGCCTTTGGAATGGTCTGCAAAAAGAGTTGAGATTGGAGACTTGAAGGCAAACAATTTCAGGATTGCAATCCGCAATATTGAATTGGAAGAGAAAGAGTGCAGGGAAAGGATTTTAGAGTTTGCAAAAGAGGCTGGAAGCAATGGAGTGGCTAATTTTTTCGGGGAGCAGAGGTTTGGGGGCATCAGGGCAATAACCCACGAGGTTGGGCGTTTTGTAATTCAGGGAAAATTGAAAAATGCGGTAATGCTCTACTTGGGATTTGTTGAAGCCCGCGAGAAAGAAGAATCAACACAGGCCAGGAATTTAGTGAATGAAGGAAAATTTGCAGAAGCACTTGCGCTATTCCCTAAAGAATACAGGTTTGAAAAATCAATGCTCAACCACCTGGTGAAAAACCCTGAAGATTTTGCAGGCGCTATCGGAAAATTGCCAAAAGCAATGCGTTACCTATTCACTCACGCTTTCCAGTCGCATTTGTACAATCGCATTATTGAAGAAAGAATAAAGCAAGGATTTGGCTTGAAAGAGATTGAAGGAGACTTGAAGGACGATGAAGGAAATGTTTTAATCCCGCTAATAGGTTTTGAAAGCAAAATGCCTGAAGGAAAAAGCCTTGAAATAGTGCAGAAAATTCTTGACGAGGAAAGCGTGAAAAAAGAGGACTTTAAAGTAAGGCAAATGCCGGAGCTTTCCTCCAAAGGCGCTGCAAAAAAGCTCGTTCTAAAGCCAAGGAATTTTGAACTGCTTGAGATTGGAAAAGACGAGTTCAATGAGGGAAAGCTAAAGGCAGTTGTGAGCTTTGAGCTCGAGAAAGGAGCTTACGCTACTACTGTACTGGCTGAATTATTAAAGCAATCTTCTGAAAAAGTTTAGTACTCAAGGTGTGTGCTTGAAAGTCAGGGTAGAGTTGCGCAAGAAAATCGACGAAAGCTATGATATTATTATTGAACATGGCAGGTCAAAAACTCTTGCAAAGGAAATAATAAAAGGAGGCTTTGGAAGAAAATACTGCATAATAACAGATTCCAATGTTGAGAAAATAATCGGAAAAAAACTGCTGGCCCAGTTTACTAAGGAAAAAACCAGTGCAAAAATGATTTCATTCCCTGCAGGGGAAAAAAGCAAAAACCTTGGGACTGTTTCAGGAATTCTTGAAAAAATGCTCTTGCTTGGATTTGATAGGAAAGACTGCGTTGTTGCACTGGGCGGAGGAGTTACCGGGGATATTGCAGGCTTTGCTGCTTCAATCTACATGCGCGGAATCAATTTTGTGCAGGTTCCAACAACGCTGCTTGCAATGGCTGATTCAAGCATTGGCGGAAAAACAGGCGTTGACTCTAAATTGGCAAAAAATTCCATAGGCGCTTTCAAGCAGCCGAAAAGAGTTTTCATTTGCAGCGAGTTTTTGCAAACCCTGCCAAAGAAAGAATTGGTCAATGGAATGAGCGAAGTTGTCAAGCACGCCATCATTCTTGACAAGGGGCTTTTTTCTTTCATTGAAAACAGCCGCAAAAAAATCCTGTCATTGGACAAAAAAACAATGGCTTTTTTGGCAAAAAAAAACTGCGAAATTAAGGGAGGCGTTGTTGAAAAAGACGAGAAAGAGGAAAACTTGAGAAAAATACTGAATTACGGGCATACCATCGGCCATGCTCTTGAAAGCTTGGGAAACTATTCCAAACTAAAGCACGGAGAGGCTGTTTCTATAGGAATGATTGCAGAAGCTGAAATTTCCAAAGCTTTAGGCCTGATGAATGAGGGGGAAGTTGAAAAAATCAAAAAGCTGCTGAAGGCTTTTGGATTGCCGACAAAATTACCAAATTATGATTTCAAAACGATTATTCAAAAAACCAGTTCTGACAAGAAAGCTGTCAGCGGCCAGGTCTTTTACTCCCTGCCTAAAAGGATTGGAAAAATGCATTCTATTAACGGAAGGTTTGCGATTCCAGTAGAGGATTCAATAGTGATTAAAGCGTTGGCTGTTTGCAAAAAATAATTCTCTATTCTAAGGTTTGAAGCATTTTGAGCATTTCTATCGCTCTTTTCGGGTTTCCTCTCCCGACTGGAAAATAGCACGGGATGATTTTAGCTTTGAAGGAGTTTATTTTAGCTTCAAAAAACTCGAGCTCGTTGCGCTTCAAAGCATTTGTGTAATATTCTTGCAATTTAATCTTTCTTTCAGTAAGGCTTTCAAAAGGCAGCAAGCCAAAGGTTACGATGAATTTTGGCTGCAAGAGTTCAAGCTCTCTTTTCAACAAAGGAAGGAACATTTGGATTTTTGCAGAATCTGGGAGTTCTGCATTATTGCCTGTGAATTTCACAAGGTTTGTGAAGTAAAAACTTTTTGAGTCAAGAAATTCCAAAACCTTGCTAGTGAAGCCTAAACTCCATTCAGCATTTTTGTTTATTCCATCAATCAGTGCTTTGTCAAAAAGCCCTGCATTGTAGAACACTCTCCAAACCTGCCTAGTTCCAATGAAGGGAAACCTCGGACCTTGCCACTCCTTCCTTGAACTGATGTTCTTGTGAGTAGGGTTTATGAAAACAAAGGCAAACCTTGGCTTTTCTCTCCTGCCGTTGCCCAAAATAGTCGCAAGATTGTGGTTTGGAAACATTTCCTTGTTCAGGCTTATAACTTGCTTTTCTAGCTCTTCAAGGGTTTTTGCCTGATTAAGCATTATAGCACTTGGAAGCAGAATATTTTTATTAGCAACCATACTGCTTATTCTTGAATAGCATGATTGCATTTTATGCTTTGGTGTTTTTTGCCTCAATGCTTTGCGTTTTCGCGTGGAGCAAGCTGAACCGCAGAATCTTTGGAATTGACATCAACAAGCTCTCGCAGCCTAAAATTTCGGAAAGCACTGGAATTGTATTGCTGATTCCATTATGGCTTGCAATTGCGTATTTTGAGACTCAAGCATTCAACATTGACTTTATTGCCTTTGGTTTGATGGTTTCAGCTTTTGCACTGATTGGTTTTTTGGATGATACAAAGCACAAGTGGAAGACTAAAGCAATGCCTTGGGCTTCAAGGGCTTTAATGATTGCAATAGTTTCACTTATTTTTGCCTGGATTTTTGCGCCAAGCATTTGGTGGATTATTCCAATCGCGCTCTTCATTGCAGGACTGGCTTCTTTCCAGAACACTTTCGCAGGCTTGAATGGCTGGCAAGGCGGAAGCGGTTTTATTATTGCAATAGCAGTCAGTATTTTGCTTGCAGGAAGCGCTTTCTTCCAGCTTTCCATAGTATTGGCTGCCATTATTTTAGGCTTTCTTGCCTGGAATTACTATCCTGCAAGGGTTTTGGAAGGGGATTCAGGAACGCTCTTGATTGGAAGCGCTATTGCGGGATTGCTCGTGATGAATGCGAGCATTGAATTAATGGCTTTCAGCCTTTTATTATACATTCCCCACGTTGTTGACTTTTTCTTTTTGAAACTCTTGACTAATAAAAAAGACCCTAGCCAGCAGAAGCAAAGGCCTTACAAGCTTTTGAAGAGCGGCAAGCTTGCAATTCCTGAATACCCTGACGGAAGAGAAAGGCTGGATTTTGCAAAGCTTGTTATTAAAGTTTTCGGGCCTTTGAGGGAATGGCAAATCGTGCTGGTGATTTGGATTGTTGTTGCAGCCAATGCTGGTTTTTGGCTCAAGGTTTCTGGCATTCTGTAAAAAAAATCAGGCTGCTGCTTTTTTCCTTCTGCTGGTGGAGGCAAGGTTTTCTTCCTCAAGCTTTTTGGAAGATAGTGCCAAAACTGCAAGGCTTGCTATAGTTGGAATCACAAGCCTTACGATGTCAAATGTTATTATCGCAGCTCCAATCTGCGCTGTTGAAAGCAAAGAGTCGGAAAATGCAGGCAAAGACATGAAGCTGAAAGCAACCAATTCCACTATCCCAATGCCTCTTGGAAGTAGCGGTGTTCTTTCAAGTATTGAAACAAGTATCATTAGAACTAGCAATGCCTTAAGGCTTGCTATAATGTTTGCTGCAGCAAAGGCAAAGTATAGTGCGGAAAACTCGAAAGCGAAAGAAATGCTTGCCAGGACAAGAGTCAGGAATAAGGCTGCGATTGTTGTTTTTTCAAGGTATTCTGAATAGCCTTTGAAAAAAACGCTCAAGCCTTCAAACTGCCTGAAAAATTTGGAAAGGCTCTGGAAGAAAGCCGCTATGGAAATCCCGAAGGACTTTTTCAAAGGCAGCAGGAACACTATGACAGCAAGCACTACAACAGCAAAGCCGCTTGCAAAAGCTAAAAGAATTGCTGGCTCGAGCTTCACGTTTGAAAAAAACAGGCTAATCACAATCAGGGAAACAATCAAAAGCACCAGGAATTTCAAGCCTTTAACGACCATTGAAGCGCTTATTGACTCCTGATATGAGACTTTGAAATAATACTTTAACTGTATTGAACGCAGGGCTTCTGCTCCAAGCTGTACAGGGGTTAAAGCGCCGTAAACTGAAGAAAACCCGACAGTAAGTATTTTAGAGAATGAAAGGTTGGTGTTTTTCTTTATCAGCAAAGCCCAGGAAAAAAGCCAAATGAGAATGCTCGCAATGAAGAAAAATGCGGCGATTGCAAAAAACAGGCCGTTGGTCTTTTCAAGCTCTGTGCGTGCTTCAGTAAGTATCATGACTACTGAAATCAGGGCAAAAACCAGGATGAGGAAAACAATCGCTTTCCTGTAATGCTCCTTCAACCTAACCACTTACCTTCTTTGCGAAATCATTAATTATCTTTATTTTCTCTTCAGAGTCAGAAAACATTGTCTTCAAAACAATCAAGGGCACTGCTTGAAAGTCTGAAGCCTTTTGCGTCTTCACTGTCACTTTGTTTTTTTCAAGCAATACCTCAGGCTGCTTTAATGAAGAATCTGGGGATTCTATTATTATGAATTTTGCTTCAGAACCAAGCATTTCCATGCATTCCGAAACGCTTATTGTTTCGTTCAATACAGCAAGGCCTTTGTTTGTCTGGCAGTAGGCAAGAGAGTTATTGTCAAACTGCTTCACCAAGGAAACTGGCTTTTTGCCGCTTGCCTGCAGCACGGAAGTCAAAAGCACTAAAGCGTTTCCTGCAAAGCTATTGTAAGATTGCGCTTCAGAGCTTGCTGAAACAACAATGGTGAATTCATTGCTGTCGCTGAACGCCTTCAAAAAATCGCCTGGCGGAAGCTCGTTAGAGTAGAATGCAACGCCTTGCTCCACTGCCTTGAACTTGAAGTTTGGGGAGTCGTCTGCTTTAGGAAGCGAAAGATAGAACGCTGCAGCAAATGCAGCTGCAAAAATAATCACCGCAACCAACGCTTGCAAAGCTTTCATAATATCACTAAAAGCTTGGAAATGATTAAAAAACAGATTAATTGCTTAGCGCCAAGGCTTTCCTAAAAAAAGTTTTTCAAAAAAAATAGAAAGAAAAGAATGCGTTTTTCAACGCATTCTTTTTAATTCAAAGATTTTATTGCGTGTCAAGCCAAGTTATGAGCTCTCTTGCTGCTGTTCCAGTGTCTGCCGCGGTATATCCTNNCCTGCCACTACAATCTTGTTGTCGACTTTTTCAACCACAGTGTCTCCAGACTTCGCAAGCTTTGAGGAAATTGCTGTTCCTAAAGCGCTTGTAAGCCTGTTGACTTTTTGGCCGCCGATCAAGATTGCTGCTCCAGGGTCTGCAGAGTCTAGAACAACTTGTGCTTTGTTGTTCAATGGAGCTCTTTCAAGGACTGTTACTGTTTCTCCGGTTCCGCCGTCGGCACCAGTTACTGCAAGGCCGCTAATTGCGTTAGCGTCTGCTATTCTGATCTTGGTGGTTCCGATAGTGATTGTTTTTCCTACTTCCAGAATGCCTGCTTCTCCGCCAGAAATTGATTCTGTTGTTCCAGAGGTCTTGATCGTTGCTGTGATGTAAGGCCTTGTTTCTGGAATTGAGAACTTTGCTATTCCGCTGTCAAGCCAGATGTGTGTTCCAGAGTCAGCGTAGGCGTCGGCGTAGTATGTTGAAACAGCTGTGTTTCCGCCCAAGTGCAGTTCGCTTGTCGCAATCCTGTAGTTGTTGTAGTCTACTGGGTATGCGTAGTTGCTTAGATTGGTGTTGTACTCCATGAGTTTGCCTGTTCCAGTGTCGATGAAGATGTTTGCATCAGTTTGTGAGTCTGCTGCTCCGACTGTTGCTCCGCCTTCATCTATCCTGAACTTTGCCATGTAGTACGTTGTGTCAGACTCGCTGCCGCCAGTTATTGTCTTGTCTGGCTTATAGTAGTTTGTGTCTACAACGAGGTCTTCACCAGTGTCTGTTCCTGCCAAGCCGACTTTTTTGCTGTTTCCGCTGAACTCTGTGCTTAAGTTCTGGTCAGCAGCCAGCATGAAAATCAGCCTGTTTGCATAGGAGCCTGTCTTGTTGTATCTTATTACATAGGTATAGAAGTCTGAACTGTTTGAACTGTCCAGGTCTTTGTAAAGTCTTAGGTTTACTGAGTTTGCATCAAAGACTGTGTCTCCTGTCAGGAAGATTCTAGTGTAGGCGTTTGCATCTGTTGCAGTCATTGCTGTAGCGCCCAAATTGCTTGAGATAATGTCTCCAGTTGCTGAAGTCTTTCTCAAGGTAATGCAGGC
>DUFJ01000031.1 GCA_013331925.1 Candidatus Iainarchaeum sp. | reverse complement strand
TAAAAAAGAGTCAATCTCTGAAGCAATCTTTCCAGCACTCTCGCCAGGAATCAAGAGGCTTTCTGCAAGCTTTTTTGCCTCAAAAACAAAATGGTAAGTTTGGGAAATTTCTTCCGAAGGCTTTCCTATAAAGTAAGTGCGCGAGATGTCAGAGCAATAGCCTTGGAATTTTGCGCCAAAATCCAAAAGCAAGACTCCGTTTCCTTCAATCCTCCTGCGAGAGCACTCGTGATGGGGAATGCTTGAGTTTTCCCTGAAAGCCACTATTGGCTCAAAAGAAATGGAGCAATTCATGCGTTTTGTGAAAAAGTCTTTTATCCTTTCAGAAACCTCAATCTCTGTCATGCCTTGCCTGAAAAAGTTTTCAAAATAGTCTGCAGCCATTTCTGAAATCCTGCAGGCTTCCTTTATTTTTTCAACCTCTTCAGGGAATTTTTTCGAGCGCAGGCCCGCAAAGGTTTCAAAAGCGTCAACGAATTTCCTGCCCTTCATTAGCTTTTTCAAGCTTTCAAAATTCCTTACGGGATAGGCTGCAAAATTCAGGGCAATCTTGCGGCCAAGGCTTTTTTTAAGCAGTGCGATAAGCTGTTTTTCATTGGAGAATTCCAAAACCTTGAAGCCTTTCTTTTCAAGATTTGCTGCCTCAAGAGTGCTTGCAAGAAGGACTGCGGGCTTGTTTTTGNNTTAAAGCCGTGAAAGTTTCTCAAAAGCAGGGAGTCTGCATCGGAGTTCTGGAAAAAAGCCGTTGAGCGTTCTTTAAAGCTCATTTGTTACGCCTTACTCGAGTAAAGCCCGAGCATTCTATAATCTCGAATTTTTGCTTTTTTTCAAGCTTGTCAAGCAATATGTTCAAGCCAATAGTGTCAGAAGCCATGTGCCCAGCAACTATAATGTTTACCTTGTTTTCTTCAGCCACTTTTCTCATCTCTTTAGCAACGTGCATTGCAATTATTGTGCCAACTCCTGCCTTTCCCAATGCCTCGTAATTCTTGTCATGGCCTTCAGTGCCTCCGGTCATGTCCACTACTATTTTTCCGCACCTGCTGTTTTGGCTTCCTACAAAAATCTTCGGGCCAGCATCATTCTTTATCGCTTCTTTGTATTCAGGCATCTGCTTCAAGAGCTTTAAAGCGTCAGCAAGAGTTTCTGGCTTTTTTTCCTCAAAAAGCTCGAGGAGGAATTTCTGCACGTGATTATCGCTAGTGGTGTGGGTGTTCATGAATGGAATGTTCAGCAGGCGCGCAAACTCTATAGAGCGCAAATGGTTTAATGGAGAAAGACCTTTCTCTACCTCTCCAATTCTCTCCCCCATCAATGATTCTGCAACGTTTATCGGAACTCCATACTTATTGAGAATGTCTGCCTGCATTCCCATTACTGAATACAAGCCTGCCAATGCTTTTCCTTCAGGATGGTGGGCAAGCACTAAATCAATCTTCCTGCCCTGCTTTTTCAGCTCGTTCGCAAGCAAGAGTTCAGGGCCTTCAATGTCAATGCCTACCATTATTGAATGAATTTCTTCATTTCCTGAACCGTGATAGACGCGGCAGTCAGAGTAAGGATTCCAGAGGCTTTCCTTGTCAAACTCTTCCTTCTCTTCCTCTTTCAATTCTTTAAAAGCGTCTGCTTTTTTTTTCAAAAACTTTTCAACAGCCTCAATTCCTCTAGGGTCTGTTTTTTTGCCCTCTTGAACAAAGAATTCGTGGATTTCCCTTAACTTCATGTTTTATGCCTCAAGAAAGAGAGGGGTTTTGTTTTTTTAACCCTTTTGGTCTTTCAAGAATAGGATGCCTTTGAAAGTTCTCGCAGAATTCGACAGGTTTGTGAACTCTTTAAGCGAAAAAGACAGGATTGCAATAATCACAGACCATGACACTGACGGAGTTACAGCAGGAGTGATTGCGTTCAAGGCATTGCTGCAGATTACTGGAAAAATGCCCGCGATGGTGATTATCGCATCAAACCAGAACGAGCCCTTAAGCGAGAAGACAGTCAAGGTTTTGAAAAAAAAGAAAATCAACAAGGTTGTGTGCCCTGACATTTCCTTAGACCAGAAAGAAAGGCTTTTCTTTGCAAGGAAGATTTCAAAATTTGCAAAAATCCTTAACATCGACCACCACAAGGTTTACGCCAAAAGCATAGGGAAAGGAAATGTTTTGGTAAAGCCGCAGTTTTTCTCAAAAATTGACCCAAGCAGGTACGCAAGCGCTAAAATGTGCTTTGACTTATTCTCAAGGCACACCAATCTGGAGGGAAGCGAGTGGATTGCAGCATTAGGGCTTTACGGAGGTTGGGGAGAGAGAGCATGGAAGGGTTTTTTCTCAAGCGCTTTAAGGAAAGCTGGCATTTCTTTGGAAAAAATCAAGGAATTGCACGGAATTTTAGCAGCAGTCGATGTTTTGGAAAAGAAAAGGCTTCCTGAATGCTTCAACAATCTTTTGAGCGTTGAAAAGCCAGCAAACTCCTTGAGGAGTTTTGCAAAATACAGGCAAAGGCTTGAAAGCATGCTGCGAGAGGCTGAAATGGATTTTTGGAAGAACGCGGAATGCCACCCGAAATTAGAGTATTGCTTTTACCTGGCGAGCGCAAAATACGGAATTGCAGCAAACCTAATCAACAGGCTTGCGAAAAAAGCCCAAAAAACCACGCTGATTATTGGACAAAGGGCTGGAAAGGAAATAAAGCTTTCCGCAAGAAGGTCTGACAGGAAGATAGCAGTGAACGAGCTTTTGGAGAATGCAGTGAAAGGCTTGAAAGAAGGGAGTGCAGGCGGCCATGAGCCAGCAGCTGGGGGAAAAATCCTTGCAAAAGATTTAGGAAAGTTCAAAAAGAAAGTGCTGGAAATACTGGAAAAAAAGCGGAAAAAATAGAAAAAAGGAAAGGGAAGTTTTTTCCCTTCCGATTTTGAAAAAAAAACTCTTTTTTTTACTTGATGTAGTCTATTCCGAAGTCCTTGTCTTTCTGCGCGTAGCCGTATTTTGGTGCTGAAGACTTTGCTGAAACGCTCTTGATGAAAGGGCTGTGGACTCCTGTAAAGATTGCGATTACCTCGATCTTGTTTTCAAATGTAGGATCAACCCTGGCGCCCCAAATCACTGTGGCTTTTGGGTCAATGGTTTCTGTAAGCATCTCTCCGACAGCGTTTGCCTCTCCTAATGTAAGCTCTGGGCCCCCAGTAATGTGGATTAAGGCTCCTGAAGCTCCGCCTACATCAACGTCAAGCAAGGCATTCTTCAAAGTGTCCTCAACTACCTCGTCAACCTTGTTTACTGATTTGCTCTCGCCGACAGCAATCATGCTCAATCCTTGATTGCCCATTATGGAGCGAACGTCAGCAAAGTCAAGGTTGATTAATGAAGGCTGGGTTATTGTTTCAGTAATTCCCCTGACAGTTCTTGCAATGACTTCATCGGCTACTTTGAAAGCGTCAGAAATCGGCAAGTTTGGCACTAACTCAACCAAGCGATTGTTGTCAATGACTATTACAGTGTCAGTGCAGGTTAACAATTTCTCAAGCCCTTCCTCTGCTTTAATCAAGCGTGCTTTTTCAAGAGCAAAAGGATAGGTAACTATTCCAATCACTATGGCGCCTTGCTCTTTTGCAATCTGTGCAACAACTGGTGCAGAGCCTGTTCCTGTTCCTCCACCCATTCCGGCGCTGATAAAGAGCATGTCAACTCCACTCAAGGCTTCTTCCAAAGCCTGCTTTGAGACCTCGGCAGCCTTTGCTCCAATTTCCGGATAGCCTCCAGCTCCCAAGCCTCTAGTGACTGACTTTCCAATCAGGATTTTTGTAATCTCATCATTGATCAAGGCAAGGTGTTGCTTGTCAGTGTTTATTCCAATCAATTGAGCGCCGCTAATTCCCATGTTTGCCAAGCGGTTTACTGTGTTACAGCCCGCGCCTCCGCAGCCGATGACCATGATTTTCGGAGCTCCAAACTCTTCAATCCTTTCATCATCCTCTCTTGCTTTAGCGCCGCCTTTAGTAACCGCGTTTTCTATTAAAGATCTCATCTACTAAACCACCCCATTTTAAAAAGTAAAATTTAATAGTATTCGTTCTTTGATGTTTAAAAGCCTTGCTGTACTATTGACGAAAATGGTTTGAGAACTGAAAATTCTGTTGCAAGAGCATTCGGAAAGCGTATGCTTATGTAGCACAATTTGCTACTTTATGTAGCATTTTGGCTTGTTTTTTGGGAAAAAAATTATTATGTAGTTGGGGTTGTTTTCTGCTTTTTTGCGAGGTTTTTTGCTGGAATTACTCTCCAATAACTTTAACAAGCACGCGCTTTTTTCTCTGGCCGTCAAACTCGCAATAAAACACCTGCCCCCAGACGCCAAGCTCTAGCTTTCCGTTGGTTATTGGGAGCAAGGCTTGATTGCCCAACAAATGCCTCCAGATGTGCGCTGCTGCATTATCGTCAGAAACATTATGCTTGTAGGAAGCCTTGAAAGGCGCCAAGCGTTCAAGGACTGCAAGAAAGTCAGAATGCAGGTTTGGGTCATTCTCGTTTACTATCACTGCGGAGGTAACGTGCAAAGAACTAACAAGTGCAAAGCCTTCCTTGATTTTGCTTTCCTTAACTATTTTCTCAACTTCCGGATTAATGTGCACTATCTCAATCCTTTTGGAAGTGTTAAACTCAAGATACCTTGTGAAAGACTTCATAAAAAATCAGCCAGGATATAAAACATCAAATGCTTTCTTTCCCTCGATGCCTTCAAGGAAGGAATAGCGCGNNCCTTTCTCAATCTCAAACAAGGGAAAAACATTCGATTGCACAGCAAGCCTTGCTAAGTCAACTCCGCTTGAGGTCTCATAACTCCAGCCTCTAGGGCAGGGGGAGTAAACGTGCAGGAATGTTGGGCCATTATAAGCAAGGGCTTTTTTCACCTTGCGCGCCAGGTCTTGAGGATTTGCTGGAGTTGCTGTAGCAACGTAAGGCAAGCCATGCGCAGCAATGATTAAATCCACTGGCTTTTTTGGCTCTATCTTGCCGTGAATTTTCTTTCCTGCGGGAGTGGTTGAGGTATTGGAGAACGGAAAGCTTGCAGAACTTCTTTGCACGCCGGTATTTGCGTAAGCCTCGTTGTCTGTAACCACGTACAAAAATTTGTGGTTTCTTTCAATAGCTCCTGAAAGAGCCTGGAAGCCGATGTCAAAAGTCGCTCCATCGCCAGCAAAAACTATAAGGTTTATGCCCTCGCGCTTTCCCAAAGCCTTTAATGCCTTATCAATTCCTGAAGCAACTGCAGGAGCGTTTTCAAAAGCAGAGTGAATCCAAGGAATTTTCCAGGAGGTTTGCGGAAACCCAGAACTTACTACTTCCATGCAGCCTGTTGCTGAAACAGCGATTGTTTTAGGCCCTGCCTCTTTCAACACATGCCTTAAAACCAAAGCCTCAAGGCAGCCGGCACAGGCATTATGGCCTGCTGCAAATCCCTCAAACTCTTGCAGCCCTAAAGTTGCTATAACAACCACTCTCCAGGCTTTTTCTGCACTGCATTCTGCAATGCTTTTTCCAAATGCTTTTCAGTAATGTCCCTTCCCCCAAGTCCTGCAATAAAGCCTGCAATGAAAGGCTTGCTTTTTGAATCAAAAAATGCTGAGCGAACGTCTGTAAATAAAGGGCCTTCAAAACCGTAGCTTTCATGCCTGTCAATTACAGCAATTGCTTTCAAGCCTTTTGCAATCTTCAGGAGAGATTCTTTAGGGAAAGGCCTCAGGCAGCGGACTCTAATCAAGCCTGCCTTTATTTTTTTCTTGCGCAACTTGTCCACAACGCTTCTTGCGGTTCCGCACAAGGTTCCCATTCCAATGATTGCAAACTCCGCATCCTCTATCTTGTAGGCTTCAAGCAATCCATTGCCGTAAGAGCGCGAGAATTTTTCAGCAAATTCCTTGTTTGTTTTTTCCACTACCTTAAGGCTTTCAAGCAATGCCTCGTGCAAGTCCTTGCGNNTCAGCAAATTCCTTGTTCGTGCTTTCAACAACTTTAAGGCTTTCAAGCAACGCCTCATGCAAGTCTTTGCGGAATTCCATGTAAGAGTTCGGGAAAGCAATAGGCCCGAAGGTTTTAGGCTCTGAAGGGTCTAAAATATTCAATGGCTTGAATTCCGGAAGGAAATCATCAACCTCTTTCTGGGAAGGCAGCTCAACAGGCTCGAAAACATGGCTTAAGGTAAAGCCATCAATGTTTACCATTACAGGAAGCTGCACTTCTTCCCCCTCTCCAATCTTA
>DUFJ01000033.1 GCA_013331925.1 Candidatus Iainarchaeum sp. | reverse complement strand
GCTCATTATTTTCAGGCTGTTGATTGTTGCGTCAAATGATGCAATAACTGGCTCTTTTGTCAACTGCATTTCCCTGTGGAATCCAGCAATCAAGTTTGCAAGCATGCTTTTAATTTTGAATTCTTCCCCAATGACAATGTGGTATTTTCCCCTAACCAGCTCTAAAACATCCGGGTTTTTTTTCTGCGGCATCATTGAGCTTCCAGTGCAGATCTCTCTAGGTAAATCCAAAAACCCAAATTCGCCCATGCTAAATAGTATGATGTCTGAAGATAGCTTGTTCAAGTCAAACATTACTTGAGACAATGCGTGAATTATGCTTGATTCAAACTTTCCCCTGGTTAGCTGGGCATAGATTGGATTATCTAGTACTTTGGAAAACTTCATCAGTCTTGCGGTCATTTTCCTGTCCAGCTTGAACACCGGCACTCCAAATCCTGCTCCTGTTCCAAGAGGCGATTTGTCTATCAATTCAAGAGTGCAATCAAGCAAGAAAACATTATCTTGTGAAGATTGGGCATAGCATTCAAGCCAGTCCTTGACTGTTGTGGGCATTGCCTTTCTCATGTGCGTATAGCCAGGCAATGGTGTTTTTCCAAATTTTTTGGCCAGTTTTTTCAAGGCGGCGTTGAAAACAAGAATTTCTTTTTTTGTTTCTTTGATTTTTTCTTTCTCGTAAAGCCTTAAGGCAGCCAGTACCTGGTCGTTTCTGGAGCGTCCTGTATGGATTTTTTTGCCAATAACACCGAAGTTTTTTGTCAAGTAGTTTTCAATTGCCGTATGGCAGTCCTCTTCTTCAGGTCTAATGGAAAATTTTCCTTGCTTGTTTAGCCTTTTTATTTCGTTCAATCCTTTAAGCAGTTTTTTAAGCTCAAGGCTTTTTAGAATCCCGATTTTTTTCAGCATTTTGGCATGCGCTATTGAAGCTTCAATGTCAAAAGGCAAGAGCTGCAAGTCAATTATTGGATCGTTTCCTGCAGAGAATTCCAGGATTCTGCTGTCGATTTTGTATCCTTTGTCCCATAGTTTCATGTGCTTCAAACATTCCTATCTGGCAGTAAATTTTAATTTGTTGCCAACTTTCACTCGACTACTTTGTACACTTGAAAGCCTGGCTTTACTGGCTGTGAGACTTTCATTCCGATTGCCTGGCCGTTCTTTGCTTCCTTCACTGGCTTTTTGTCAATCTGCATGCTTGTAGCCTTTTGCTCGAACACTTCAGTGCCTCTCTCAATGCTTATGCTGTCCCCTTCCTTCAGCTTTCCGCTCAACTCTATAACAGCCACTTGAATCTTGTCAAAATAGTGCGTTATCTTTCCAACCAACTCTTTGCCCAAGAAAAATCCTCCCTTTACTATTAGGGCTTCAAAAAATGCTTAAAAACCCTTTCCCTAGCTTTAAAGCCTTGCTTTAAGGCTTTTAGCGCAATGCCTTCAAGGCTTCAGGCAGCAAAAACCAGATTTTAGGGTTTGAAAGAAGCTTGCCCGCGAAAAGGCTTGGATGGTCCATGTTCCCGTGCTTTTCCAAAAACTCTTCAATCTTTGCTTTTTTCATTTTTTCAAAAAGCCTGTTCAATTGCTCGTCAGTTTGCGAATTCAAAAACCTTCTTACTTTCCAATGCAATAACAAGTCCTTGTTCAATCCTGCAAGGTTTTTGTCAAAATTCTTCAATGGCTTTTTATTGCGCAAGTGCTCTGTAATGGTTTCTGCAGCAATCCTTGCAGCAATGCTTCCTGTCACAATTCCTCCGCCTGTTGTTGCCTTTGTCTGCAATGCGCAATCCCCGGCCNNTTGCCTTTGCGTGAAACCCAGCGTCTCCGACAAGCAATGCATTTCCTTTGCACGCTTCCTTTAAAGGCTGGCCTATTGGAATGACTCCAGCAGTATGCTCTATTTTCTGGACGCTGATGTTTTTTTCCTTCAAGAACTTGTCCAATGCTTGCTGTGCGTTCTCTTGCACTGAAGTTCCGATTCCAATCCTTGCAGTATCCCTGCTTTCCGGAACCACCCAGGCGAAAAATCCTTTCGCGAAATTCCCCAAATGCAATTCCACAAACTCTTTCTCAAACCTTCCCTTTGCCCTTATCTGGAAAGAGTTCACGAAATTTTCCGAAGGCATTCTCAAGCCTAGAATGCTTCTTACCTTGCTGTTTGCTCCGTCAGCTCCCACCAAGATTTTTGTTTTTAGCATTTCTCCTCTTTCATCCTGCTGCAAAAAGACAGTGTCTGTCCTTGCGTCAATCAGCTTGCAGTTTGTTCTCACTTCAACCCCGTGCTTTTCCGCTTCCTTCAAGCAGTTCAAGTCAAGCTTTTCCCTGTCCAAAACCAGGGCTACTGTCTCGTACTTGTGCAGGAAGAGCTTTTCCCCGTTTGGCGCGAAAATCCTCGCTCCTTGAATCTCATTCAGTATGCAGTCTTGAACCGGAAGCTTGTTTATTACGGCTCCTGCTTTGCTGATAAGACCAGCGCATTGCATTGGCTTTCCGATTTTTTTGTGCTCTTCTAAAACAGTTACTTGCCAGCCTTCTTCTGCCAAATGCCTTGCTGTAGTCAAGCCCGCAGGCCCTGCTCCAGCAATCGTTATTGTAGTGTTCATTGTTCCACCTAATGCAGCAATTAATTTAAAAAATCAACAAGGGAAAAAAGCTGCCTTAATTCCAGTCTTCAAAATCAGTTTTGTAGCGTTTGGCTTGGGAAAGGCTTGATTGTTCTTCCTTTTTTTCTTGCCTCTTGAAATTTCTTTTTGGAAGCTCTGCGTTTTTTTCGCTTCTGCTTTTAAAGCCCGCGATTTTTTCAAACGAAAACGAGCTTTTAAAACTCCGCTCGCCCTTTCCTTTCCCGAACTTTGCGTACGCCATTAGCGCAAGCGCTATAATCCCGATTATCATTACTGCCAAGGCAATGTTTTTGTTTGTTAGCGTTGAGAATGCCGCAAGCCCGCTTGCAGTATTGGCGCTTGTTTTTTTGCTTCCGCCTTCCTGCTTTTCTGCTACGCTTTCATTCTCGTCAGCAACGCTAACTATTGGCTCATTCTCATCCTGCACTTGCGTTATTGGAGTTTTGGAAATTTTTACTGTAATAAGGTCCGAGGCAGAATTATTGCTCGTGTCGTAAGCTATTGCACTAAGCTGGTAAGTTGTTTCATTTAGGTCTATGGTATTCCAGTCAGCAACATAATAGTCTCCTTCTTTGCTTGAAACCCGTGCGATCATTTTACTTCCGTAGTAAAAAATCATGCTTTTGATTCCTTTATTGTCTGAAGCGCTTGCTTTCAGTTTTACAATTCCATAAACTGTTGCGTTGTTTATTGGTTCAACCCAGTGCACTGTTGGATTGGTTGTGTCAGTTGCAGAAGAGTCTGGAACAGCTAAAGGAGTGGTTGAGACAGTAAAGCTTGTTGTGGCTTTGTCCGAATCCAGTCCTGCACTGTCACGGCACCTGATATAATAAGCATAGCTTCCGTCAGTTAGGTTGGTTAGGCTCCAGGAGTGGCTTGTGGCTGAAGCGCTGGAACTTCCGCTCATTGAATCGTAGGAAACATCAGAAATGCCGTATTTGCAAGTTGAGGCTTCATTAGTTGCTGCGGTCAGCGTTACACTGCTTGAGCTCTGGACTCCAGAAGGTCCAGCGCTTGTTATTGAAGGAGCAGTCCAGTCAACTCCAAAGCTCAAGTCAATGTTTTGGCCAGTGGTTTGCTCGTTGCCTACTGAATCCTTGCAGGAAACATAATGAGTTGTTGAAGTATCGCGTTGTGTTAAAGAGCCTAGATTGCAAGTGGCTTGAGTGCCAGAGATAGAACAATCGTTGGTCATTGAACTCCAGACAACATCCTCTGTTCCCCAGCGGCAACTCATTCCAGACTCTCCAGAGATTACTGCTGCAGTTTGAGAATCATTTGCAGTATCCCAGTAAGCAGAGTTAGTGTCGCCTGCAATGCTTACTATTGAGGTTGAAAGAGCAGCAGTGTCTATTGTAAAGCTGAAGGCGCTTCCATAATTCCCAGCATTTCCAACACTATCTGTTGCCTTCATTTTCCAATAGTAAGTTCCGTCAGAAAGCGCTGAAGGAGCAGTGTAATCACAATCTGTTCCGGCATCAATTCCGTTATATCCTGTAACAATGCTAGTAAAGTTTGCGTCAGTCGCAAGCTGCAGGTAGCAATTGCTCACTGCTTCGCTTGGAGCAGCAACAAAGTCTGTTGTATTGTCTGAAGAACTGCTTCCATTGGATGGCGAGGAAAGAGTGACTGTTGGAACTGCTGAATCGCAAGTGTAAGAGGTTTGATTCCAGTCTGTAACGCGCTCGTTCANNACGCATGAAGGGTTTGTTGAAGAGCCAGTGCTAGAGCAGTAAGTTGTTTCAGCACAGTCTGAAGAAGTTGCTGAGCTTGTTGAGCAAACATAAAATTTCAAAGTCTGGCCTGCATCAGGGTCTGAGGCTGCTGTGCTAAAATTGATGTTTTTGCCGCCCAAGCAAGAGATAGTATTGCCGTCGCCAACATTAGAGTCAAACCTGCTCCACACAGGCAACTGGTTGATGTTGATTGTTTTGGTGACTGTTGATTGAGTGTTGTTTGCCAGGTCTGTTGAATAATAACGCAAGTATTGAGTGCCTCTTCCAGGGCTGCTTGCAGTAAAGTTTACTGTTCCGCCAGTGTTAATGGCTGTTGTCGGAGTGCAGGAATTGCTTGAATTGCAGTAATAGGTTGTAATGTCAGTGCCTGCATTAGAGGCGTTATCAGCTTCTGTAATTGTAACACTATAAGTTGGGGCAACTATTGTAGCGCTTGAATCATCGCTAGTTGTTGGAGCAGTCCAGTCAATTCCGTAATTGATGTCCAATGTTGAGTAAGCGTTTCCTACGGCATCAGCGCAAGCGTGATAGTTTGTGTCGTACTGGTGCGAGGTTGTTGTCTGGAGCTTATTTCCAAACGCACAATTAACATCCAAGCCTGAAACAGTGCAGGAATTAGCCATTGAAGCGTAAGCAACGCTAGTGTCATTCCATTTGCAGGTTTCATTAATCTCTCCAGCAGTGAAAGCAAAGTCTGTCTTGCTATTGTTTGCATTATCCCAGTAAGGCAATTGCGAGTCATTTTCAATAACATAATTGCTTGGGGCTGGTGGAGCATTATTGTCTCTAGTGAACCATCTAGTGCTTGAGTAAGAGCTCCAGTTGCCTGCACTATCCAAAGCATTAGCGTCCCAGTAGTAGGTTCCTTCGGAAAGCTGCGCATAGCCTGAAAAAGTGCAGTCATTGCTTTCAATGGTTCCTGAAACAATCCTTGAAGGAGTGCTTGGGGGATTTGCTGTTCCAATCCTTGCAAAGCATTTCCACAAGTTTGCTTCAGCACTTTGCGTTGAAGTAAGTGAAGGGTCTGGAGTGCTGTAATTGTAATCATTCACTGGACTGCTTAATGAAACAACTGGCGGAGTTTGGTCTAGGGTGAAAGCTCCAGTGTTTGCTGAAGCTGCTTCGTTTCCTGCCCTGTCCTTGAAGATTGCGTAAACTGTTCTAGAGCCGTCAGCTGTTCCGCAGCCATTAGCTGAAACAGCAGGCTTTATGTTCCAGTTATTAGTGTCAACGTTAGGGTTTCTGGANNCATCTGGTAAACTCCGCCAGAATCCGTGGAAGAAATTGTTAAAGGAGGGTAATTATCATTAGTGTAAGTGCTTTGGCCAGTCCAAGAACTTACAGAAATGCTATTAGAGCTTGGCGCTGCCCTGTCCAAAACAAAAGAGGCTGTCTGCGCTGGAGTCACTGACTCGTTTCCAGCAGTATCTTTTACTTTAGCGTAAACAATCCTGTTTCCATCGCTTGTTGAACAGCCTGCTCCAGTAGTGATGTAAAAATTCGCGTCATTGACTGAATTTATGGCAGTAGCATAAGGCATCCAATTATCCCAAGTGCTACCAGTACAACTAAAAGCCATCTGGCTCAAGCCAGA
>DUFJ01000008.1 GCA_013331925.1 Candidatus Iainarchaeum sp. | reverse complement strand
CGAACTAACATAATGGCAGCAAAGATTGTTGCTGAAACAGTGAGGACAACTTTGGGTCCGAAAGGAATGGACAAGATGATTGTTGATTCTTTGGGTGATGTTACTATAACAAATGACGGAGTCACAATTCTTGATGAAATGAGCATTGAGCACCCGGCGGCGAAAATGATTGTTGAAGTCGCGAAAACGCAAGAAGCAGAAGTAGGAGACGGAACAACAACTGCAGTAGTAATTGCAGGCGGGCTTTTAGGAAAGGCAGAAAATTTATTGGATGACGAAATCCACCCCACAATTATAATCAAAGGCTACAGGCAGGCTGCAAAAAAAGCAAAAGAATTCTACGAGCAAATCGCAGATTCAGTAACAGCAAAAGACACTAAAATATTGAGAGACATTGCCTTAACTTCAATGACTGGAAAAAGCGCCGAAGCAGCCGAAGAGCTTGCTGATTTAGTAATGAAAGCAGTATCACAGGTAATGGAGGAAGAAGACGGAAAAATAACAATAGACACTGACAATATCAAAGTTGAGAAAAAAGTCGGGGATTCTCTCACAGACACTAAACTGATCAACGGAATTGTATTAGACAAGGAAATAGTGCATGCAGGAATGCCAAAGACCTTGAAGAATGCAAAAATAGCATTGCTGGATGCTGCCTTGGAGATTAAAGAAACAGAGACTGACGCAAAAATTGAAATAACCTCTCCAGACCAACTGCAGGCATTCCTGGACCAGGAGGAAGGAATGCTCAAGAAAATGGTTGCAAAAATCAAAGAGTCTGGAGCAAATGTTGTAATATGCCAGAAAGGAATTGATGATTTAGCACAGCACTTCCTTGCAAAGGAAAAAATAGTCGCAATTCGCAGAGTAAAAAAGTCAGACATGGACGCGTTGGCAAGAGCAACCGGAGGAAAAGTGGTTTCAAGGATTGAAGACCTGGAAAAGGAAGACCTTGGAAACGCAGACCTGGTGCAGGAGAGGAAAGTTGCAGGAGACCTGATGACTTTTGTGGAAGGCTGCAAAAACCCCAAAGCGGTAAGCATTTTACTGCGCGGAGGCTCTGAGCACGTTGTTGACGAGGCAGAAAGGGCGATAAAAGACGCTGTTGGCTCTACAACCTCTGCAATGAAGTCTGGAAAGATAGTTGCTGGAGGCGGAAGCTCCGAGGTAGAGGTTGCATTAAAGCTCAGAGAGTTTGCAAAAACAATTGGCGGAAGAGAACAGCTTGCAATAGAAGCCTTTGCGGAAACACTGGAAATAATCCCAAGGACTTTGGCTGAAACAGCAGGCATGGACCCAATAGACACTATAGTTGCCTTGAGGGCAAAGCATTCCGGAAAGGACGGAAAATATATCGGAGTTGACGTCTATAATGCCGGGTTTGCAAACATGAAGGACAAGAAAGTCATAGAGCCCTTGGCAGTGAAAACACAGGCAATCACTTCAGCTTCCGAAGTTGCGGAAATGCTCTTGAGGATTGACGACATTATCGCAGCAACCTCAAAAGGGCACGCAGGCGGAATGCCCCCAGGCGGAATGCCTGGAATGGGCGAGGAAATGTGAAAACCCCAACTGTCGGTTTGCGCCAGCTCAAAAACCCTTTTGCTCCGCAAAAGCGTTTACGGAAAAAGCTTCGCAGGCATAATGGCTAAAGCCATTATGCGATTTTCTTTTTTATTTTTTTGTTTTTGCCTAACTCAACCCTCTAAGAAAAACCCTTCCCCTTTCTCTCCGGTTTCAATGTTGAACCATTCGCACTCTTTGGAGTTTCCTGAAATTCTAATAAGGTAAACTATCTCGTGAGGCTGCACTACCTTGCCTCGCTCTTCAAAGCCAAGGTTGAACAAAATCTGCAGCAAAGTCCTGCAAACTCCCTCATGGCTTACAAGCAATACTGTCCTGTCATGCAGTTTTAGGATTTTTTCCAAAATTTTTCCCACTCTTTCCTTCAACTGCTCAAAGCTCTCGCCTCGAGGATGAGGAATGGTCAAGGAGTCTTTTGTTTCAAGCTCGAACAGGCTTGGAACTTTGTCAGCGGCCTCCTGCCATGTTTTTCCCTCCAAAAGCCCGAAGGAAATTTCGCGCAATTCTTTCACAAATTCGACCATTGATTCAGGATGGTGCTGTATGATGAAGGCTGCTGTCTCTTTAGCTCTCCCCAAGTCTGAAGAGAAAATAAAGTCTATGTTTTTTCCTTGAAGAAACCCCGCAAGCTTTTTTGCCTGCCTGACGCCTCTTTCAGTGAGGGGAGAGTCTTTCCAGCCTTGAAACCTGCACTCTTTGTTCCAAAAAGTCTGGCCATGCCTTGCAAGAATCAATTCAAGCATGAAAAAAACAAGCAATGCAAGTTTTTAAAAAAGCAAACAGCAATGGGGCTTTTCTTTGGCAAAACAGGCAATGCTTGGAAAACGCTTAAATACTAGTTTTGTCCTTTGAGTTGCTTGGTGATGCATGAAATGGCATTGGATATTATAAACTCTACAATAATCGCATTACAAGATGCCGGATTGAGCGTGTGGAATGCATTTGTGGAAATAATTCCGGGATTGATTGCGGCAGTAGTGATTTTCCTAATCGGATACATCATTGCTGAAGTCATCAAGAAAATCATCACAAAACTCCTGGAAAAAGCAACTGTTGACAAGTGGNNTGGTAAAATGGTACATTATCGCACTATTCCTGGCGCAGGCTTTAGTGCTGATTAAACTGCAAGTGTTAAGCAGTTTCGCAGCATTGCTCGTTGCATGGATTCCAGTGGTAGCGGCTTCAATACTCTTCATTGTCTTAGGCCTCTTGTTCGCAAGATACTTAGGCAATAAGATTCTTGCAACAGACTACAAGTTCAAGAAATCCATACAAATTATTGTGGAAGTCATTGTAGCGTACATTGCAATAGTTTTAGGACTGCAAAACATGGGATTCAGAGTTGACATTCTGCTGGACGCTTTCAGGATTGCTTTCACAGCATTCGTGATAGTTGCAGCAATTGTCTTCGGAATAAGCTTTGCAATGGCATACAAAAAGGAAATTCAAGACTTTGCAAGAGCATTCAAGAGATAAAAGCGCAGGCTTTTTTCAAAAAGAAAGCCCGCAAAAAAAGCGGGTTTTCAACTCTTTTTTTATTTTCAAAAACGCCAAGCCAAGGCTGGCAAGTAAGGTTTAAATACTGTTTTCTAGCCAGGCTTTGTATAAAGGCTAGGAAAAAGCCTTTGGTGGGAGAATTAGCGAAACCCTGATTTTCTTTCCAAAAGAAAAAATTGGAATTAAACTAATTCACGCACTTGACCATTGGAGGATTTAAAAATGCAACTAAGCGAATTAAGACCTTTCGCGAAAAAGGTGGACGTTATAGTAAAAGTTTTAGGAAAGAACGAAGTGAGAGAGGTAACGAGCAAGCTTGACAACTCAACGCACAAAGTGACTGAAGCAAATGTCGGAGACGCTTCAGGAGTCATTCTCTTAACATTATGGGATGACATGATAGACAAGGTTGAGGAAGGCAAGTCTTACAAGATAACAAACGGCTATACCTCGCTGTTCCAGAACAAGCTAAGGCTGAACATTGGAAGATACGGGACTTTAGAAGCAGCGACAGAGGAAGTCACGGAAGTCAACGAAACAAACAACCTTTCAGAGAAAGAATTCGAGAGAAGGCCAAGGTTTGGCGGAGGCGGCGGAAGATTCGGCGGCGGAGGCGGATACAACAGAGGCGGGGGACGCTTTGGCGGAAGAGACAGAGGCGGAGGCGGCTATAACAGGGACAGAGGCGGATACGACAAGCAAGAAGGCAACTCGGACTTTGAAAGCTCTGATTCAGAAAGCGAAAGCTATTAAAAAAAGCCTCAAAAAAAATTGTTTTTTTGCGAAAGAAAGGAAGCAAAAAAAGCCTTCCTTTCTTGACTACTCTTTTTTTAAAAGAAGTTAATCTTTTATAGACAAGCAGGTTCATAATAGCTGTAAAAGGTGTTTTGAATCGTTCACAAAACCATCCATTAAAGCAGGTGCTAATTCTCTAACACGGCAATTACGGAGAGTGCTTTGCAATGCCTGAAAGCAAGATTGTTGAAAAGCAATGGAGCAAAGAGTTCGAGCCAGCAATCCTGAAGGAATGGAAGGAAAAAGAGCTCTACAAGTTCAGCGAGAAAAGCAAAAAGCCAATATTCAGCATTGACACCCCGCCGCCTTACGTGAACACCCCAGTGCACATCGGCCAGGTAACAACTTACGCGATAATGGACATGATTGCACGCTTTAAAAGAATGAAAGGCTTTGAGGTATTGTTTCCTTTAGGCCTGGACAATAACGGACTGCCAATTGAAATGAGCGCTGAAAAAAAATTCAAAATCAAAGTAGGAATAACCCCAAGGGAAGATTTCATAAAAAAATGCAAGCAAATGCTTGAAGAGTCAGGGATTGAAAGCACTGACTCGTTCTACAAGAACGGGATTTCGTTCAACAGCTGGAAAAAAGGGACAGAAATTGGGGAAGTTAACGAAACAGACTCTCCAGAATACAGGGCTTTAACGCAGGCAACCTTCATCGAGCTTTTCAAGAAAGGCCTAATCTACGAGGACGACAGGGTCAACAACTACTGCCCAGGCTGCAGGACGACTCTTGCTGACGCAGAAATAGAGTACCAAGACAAGGAATCATTATTCAACGACATAGTTTTCAAATGCAAGGAGACCGGAGAAAAATTAGTTGTCGGAACAACAAGGCCAGAGCTAGTGTGCACTTGCGGAATGCTCGCCTTCAACCCGGAAGACGAAAGATACAAGCATTTGGAGGGCAAGACAGCAATAACCCCGATTTTTGGAAAAGAAGTTGCAATCAAAAGCCACCCCATAGCGCAAATGGACAAAGGCACAGGATTGGTGATGATGTGCAGTTTCGGAGACCTGTCAGACATCAGGTTTTTCAGGGAGCAAAACCTGAAATCAGTGATTGCAATAAGCCCTGACGGATTGATGAACGAGAACGCTGGATTCCTGAAAGGCTCGAAGCCTAAAGAAGCAAGGGAAAAAATGATTCAAGCCTTAAAAGAGAAAGGCTTGCTCGCTGCACAAAAGCCAATAGTGCATTCAACGCCGATTTGCGAGAGAAGCAAGCACGAGATAGAATTCGTGAGCATGAAAGAATTCTACCTCAAACAGCTTGAATTCAAGGAAAAAATGAAAGAGCTTGCAATGAAACTGGATTTTTACGCTCCGAAGTCAAGGCAGATAATGCTGGACTGGATTGAAAGCCTAAGCATTGACTGGCCTTTAAGCAGGAGAAGGTATTACGCTACGGAAGTGCCATTATGGTATTGCAAAAAATGCGGCTTTGCATTCCTGCCTCCAAAGGGAAAATACTACCAGCCTTGGAAGGAAAAGCCGCCGATAGAAAAATGCCCGAAGTGCGGAGCAATGGAATGGAAGGGAGAGGAAAGAGTTTTTGACACCTGGTTTGACAGCAGCAACACTCCGCTCTATATTCTGCAATATTCAAGGAATGAAAAGTTTTTCAAAAAAGCAAAACCCTGCACTTTAAGACCTCAAGGGAAGGAAATCATCAGGACATGGCTTTACTACACTGTATTGAAGGCATACCTGCTTACTGGAGAATTGATTTTCAAGGACGCCTGGATTAATTATCACATCCTTGACGAGAAAGGAAACAAGATGAGCAAGAGCGTTGGAAACGTTATAGACCCGCAAGAGGTTCTGAAAAGATTCGGCGCAGAGGCTTTCAGGCTCTGGGCAGCAAGCGAGGGAAATCTTGAAAGAACAGACTTTAACTGCAGCTTTGAAAGGATTGAAGGAATGGGAAAGACATTGACAAAATTATGGAATGCCTCGAGGTTTATCAGCAGTTTTGGAGAGCCGAAAGAGTTCAAGATTTCACAACTGGAAAGCGAGCTTGACAGGTGGATAATCTCCGAAGCCAACAGGATTGCAGAAATTGCAGAAATGCAGTACAGCAATTACGACTTCCACAATCCAATAGTGGAGCTGAAAAACTTTTTATGGGAGG
>DUFJ01000089.1 GCA_013331925.1 Candidatus Iainarchaeum sp. | reverse complement strand
GGGTTATTTTCACTCTTCCAATCTCTCGCGTGTTCTGCACTAGAGTTCCGCCATCAGCCTGAACGTCAAAGTCTCCAATGCTTACAATCCTGAATTCCGGGATTTCTTTAGGAAGAACGTCCTTCAAGCGGAAAAGCTCCGGAATTTTCAATGCTTCCTCCCTGCTCTTGAAAGAAATCGCCTGCTTCAGATTTTGCGCTATCACTTCATTTGTTTTTGATTCAATGCTTTTGAAAAATTCTGGAGAGTAATTTTCAGTATCAAAATCAACGCGAGACTCCGGATTTCCCAGCTGGTTTCCAGTAATCATGTTTCCGGTCTCTTTAAAAATCACGCCCGCAATAATGTGCGCTGTTGAATGCATTCTCATGAACCAGTACCTTCTCTCCCAGTCAATCACTCCATGCACTTTTTCTCCAACCTGCAGTCCCCCAATGCTTTCAAGCTTGTGCAATACTTTTCCCTGCTTTTTCACTACCTCCAAAACCTTTCTTTCAACTCCACTTTCAGTTTTCAAGATTCCATAATCGCAGGGCTGGCCTCCGCTTTGGAAGTAAAATGCAGTCTTGTCTAAAACTACAGAGTTTTCCAAAATCTCCAGAACGCAAGCGTCAAACTCTTTAAGGTAAGAATCACGCAAATACAATAGTTCTATCATTATTTTCAACTTTTACCTTAAATTATTCACAGCGTAATCTGTAATCTTTTCCGCAAACTCAAGGCTTTCTGGATCATTGAACATTTTTGCGTAATAGTGAAAGCTCAAGGCAACTGAAGGATAATCCACTTGTTTGCACTCTCCCAAAACCTGCTCCTGGCAAGAGCCAGTGCGAGTGTTGCCTTCAACATTCACCTCTCCGCTTGGAAGAATCCGAGTTTTTTCCCAAGCCATGCTTTCCTTGATTGCATTCTCTATTTGAGAGCTTGGAAAATACAGTTGGTAAAGCTCTAACTTTAGGATTGAAACAGCGTTATAGCTTGAGTCAAAGCCCCCGTGCTCTATAAAATAGCCTTCAGGACTCTGCTTGCTTAAAGCTTCTTGGATGAATTCTTCACCAACTGCTTTTCTTCCATTAAGGCTGAATGCCAAAGCGTCAAACACTAGCCTGTTCGGAGCGTTTGCAGCCTTTAGCTTCAAGGCTTCCTTGTTTGCTTCAAGCCAGTCTAGGGAAAGCTCGATTTTTGGCTCTAATAATTGAATTTTTTCCGCGTAATCATTCTTGAAGCTGCTGTTTTGCAACAAGGATATTGAATGCCCTGCGGCTTCTAAAAAGAATGAAGCGTCCTCAAGCTTGTCCTCCTCAGTAATTCCTCGAGAGTCAAGTATTGGATTATAGTAAAAGTTACCGTCAGGCTCTTGCTTTGAAAACCCAAACTCTATTCCTTTCCAGCCTCTCTCTACAACTGTCTCCTCATTCTCTGCAATTCCTCTCATCACCATGTTTGCCGCAACTCTTTGCTCTGAAACAGCCCAGAATTCTGGATAATTTTTCGAGGAAATTCCGTCATCTCTGATTAGCGAGTTTCCGACTGCGAGGTGAAGGAAGTCTTTCAAGTCTTGGGTTTTCAAGATTTTAATCTCGTCAGATGCTGAAACCGGCAAATTGTCTTTCACGTTTTTTGCTGCTTCCTGACTTGCTGAAATTATCAAGGAAATCACTATTGCAGCAACTATGACCGCTCCGCCAATCAAGAGCAAGTACTCCAAAGAGCCTTGGTTTTTTGATTTCATGCAAGAATTGCCTGCATTAATGGTTAAATGTTTTTTGCTTTTCAAAGGCTTTTTTCCTTTAAGCAATAGTATTAAGGCTTTAATGCTGCAGTTTTTCAGTCATGAAAGTGCAGAGAGTGAAGACTGTTGTTTTTTGCGGCGGAAAAGGAAGCAGGATGGGAAGGCTTTCGGAGCATTTGCCAAAGCCTTTGGCACTTGTTGGGAAAAAGCCAGTCTTGTGGCATTTGATGAAATTTTACGCAGCGCAAGGATTTGATGATTTTATCCTGTGCTTGGGGTTTAAAGGCAACAAAATCAGGGACTATTTTCAGCAATGCCCAGAGCCTGGATGGAGTATTAAATTCTTGAACACTGGAGTTCATTCTTCAAAGTCTGAAAGATTGATGAAAGCTAAGCCTTTTTTGAAAGGCGATTTTTTCCTTGCCTATGCTGATGACTTGTCAGACATTGACTTGAAAGCGCTTTTGAAATTCCACAAAAAGAAAGGCAAGGTTTTGACAACTACAGGCTTGCAGGAGGTTTCGCCTTTTGGAATAATTGATGTGAACAGGAAAGGCGAGGTAATTCGCTTTAGGGAAAAGCCAATCTTGGAGCACTTAGTGAACATTGGCTTCATGGCTGTGAGCGAGAAAATTTTTGACTATTTGAGCTTTGGGGATTTGGAGCACGAGGTTTTCCAAGAGCTCGTGAAAAGAAGGCAGCTTGCTGTTTTCAACCATTCTGGAAGCTGGATCAACATGAACACTTTAAGGCAAAACATGGAATTGAACGAGTTGTGGGATGAGGGAAAGGCTTTCTGGAAGGTTTGGAAATAGCGCGTTTCTTTTTTGCTCTTGTGTTATTAATTAATTCCTGTTTTTTTCAAACTGTTTTCTCGGAATTGAACTATGCTTGTTTTAAATTCTCTCAGAGAATACTTTCTTCTGGACTTTTGGTGTTTTTTTGAAGAAAGCCTGCGTTATTGGGTTGGGTTATGTTGGCTTGCCGCTGGCTTGCCTTCTTGCAAGGAAGGGCTTTGAGGTTTCAGGCCTGGAAGTAAGCGATGAAATTGTGGAAAAAACAAACTCGGGCATTAGCCACATTGAAGACGAGTTCTTGGCAAAAGAGGTTAGGGAAGTTAAGGGAAAATTAAAGGCTACCACAAATGCTGCTGAAGCATTAAAGAATGCTGATGTTGTTGCAGTTTGTGTTCCAACGCCAGTGGACAAGCAGTTCCTTCCTGACCTTGAGGCTTTAAAGTCTGCCTGTGTTTCGATTGCTGAAAACTTGCGTAAAGGCATGCTTGTGATTATTGAATCCACAATCTATCCAGGAACTACTGAAGAAATAGCCCAGCCAATTTTGGAAAAGAGCGGGCTGAAAGCTGGGGTGGATTTTTTTCTTGCACACTGTCCTGAGCGAATTGACCCTGGAAACAGGAAGTGGCGTTTGCCTCAAATTCCGAGAGTTGTTGGGGGAGTAAATAAGGAAAGCGTCAGGCTGGCGGGGATCTTTTATGGGCAAATCATTGATGCTCCAGTAAAGGAATTGCGTTCTGTAAGGTCTGCAGAGGCTGCAAAGATTGTAGAAAACACTTTTCGCGATATTAACATTGCTTTTGTGAACGAGCTTGCAAAGTCTTTTGATGTCTTGAACATTGATGTTAAGGAAGTGATAGAAGCTGCTTCCACGAAGCCTTTCGGCTTTATGCCTTTTTATCCAGGCCCTGGAGTTGGAGGCCATTGCATTGCTGTTGATCCTTACTATTTGATTGCAAAGGCAAAGCAGAGCGGCTTTGACCACAAGTTTTTGCGCCTTGCCCGGGAGATTAATGATAGCATGCGCGAGTATGTCGTGGAATTGGCTGTTGAAGGATTGAATGCTTTGGGGAAAAGCCTCAAGGACGCGAAGATTGCTTTTTTAGGAATTGCTTACAAGCCTGACGTGGATGATACTAGGGAAAGCCCTGCGCTGTACATAATACCGCTTTTGCGAAAGAAGGGCGCTGTTTTGAGGATTTTTGACCCTCACATTGAGGCTTTGAGCAATGTTGAAAGTCTGGAGGCTGCTTTGGAAGGCGCTGACGCGATTATTGTTGCAACAAGCCATAAGGAATTCTTACAGGCCTTGACTCCAAAATTTGTGAGAAAGAAAAAGATTGGTTTTTTCCTGGACTGCAGGAACGCTTTTGACAAGGTTGCTTTCAAAAAGGCAGGCATTGCTTTCAAGGGGATAGGCTGTTGAATGCTGTGAAAGGGCGGTTTTTGTGAAAGGCGTGATTTTGGCTGGCGGGAAGGGAACAAGGCTTAAGGATTTGACATTGGTTACAAACAAGCACTTGCTGCCTGTTTATGACAAGCCAATGATTTATTATCCGCTTTCTGTTCTCATGTTGGCAGGAATAAAAGAAGTTTTGATTATTTCCACTCCTGAAGCGACGCCTATGTTCCAAAATCTCCTTAAAGACGGCTCTCAAATCGGTATGTCTATTTTATATAAAGTTCAGCCATCCCCTGACGGATTAGCTCAAGCTTTTATTCTTGGAGAAAAATTTATTGGTGACGATAATGTAGCTCTGGTTCTCGGAGATAATATTTTTTACGGGCAGGGTTTTTCAGGAATGCTGAAAAATGCTGTTGAAAGACGCGAAGGCGCTACAATTTTTGGTTACAAAGTAAAAGATCCTTATAGATTCGGTGTTGCAGAATTTGATAAATCAGGCAAAGTTCTTTCTCTTGAAGAAAAACCTGAGAATCCAAAGTCTGATTATGCTGTAACCGGGCTTTACTTCTACGACAATAAAGTCGTTGAATATGCAAAATCCTTAAAACCTTCACCAAGAGGTGAAATTGAGATTACTGATTTAAACAATGTTTATCTTAATAATGGAAATCTAAACGTAGAGCTTTTAGGAAGAGGGTTTGCCTGGTTAGATACCGGAACACACGAATCCTTACTTCAGGCTTCCCATTACATAGAAACAATCGAAAAAAATCAAGGTGTAAAGGTTGCCTGCCTTGAAGAAATAGCTTATTTGAAGAAATTTATCAACAAAGAAGATCTTTTAAAACAAGTAGAATTTTATAATTCCAGTGATTATGGAATTTATTTAAAAAACATTCTTTTTAATTGATTTTTTTTCAGGCAAATTCACTCTGAAGGTAGTAGCAAAAGTAACGGTTCGACCAGGGCTTATAAGAAAATCAACTCCAACAAGTCCTTTTGAAATTCCTATTACAGGTACAATTAAAGGTGTTATGCCACCAATATTAAATTCATAACGCTCATAACCATGCATTGCCATCAATTTATATTTAAAGTCCATATTAACGTCTTCCGGCAGGTTTTTTTCATAAATTTTTCTGGTAATTCCTGCATAATATGTTTGTGAATGGTAACTATTATTATATGTGCCTAATGTATATCCATCAAGGTCAATAGCAACAAGTTTATTAGACTCATTCATCTGATCTCTGTCTTCTCGTGTGTGATAACTAAACATTAACAAATTTAGAGCGTTGTCACTTGGTTCGCCTTTTACAAATTCCCAGCTGTTTTTCAAAAATTGTTTATCTTTTAATTTTTTATTTGTTGATACATTCAGCTTGATAACACCAAGTTTTCCATTTTCACTATTATCAACGTTATTTGCAAGTTGTAATTCTTTTGACAATACCGGCACAGGGTATATGATCATTATCATCAATATTAATATTAAAATTGCTGTTTTTTTCATTTTACGCTGACTTTATTAATTACAAACTATATTACTCATCTATTAAAATAGATAAACAGAATAATTTCAATACTTTCATGTAGAACAGGCTGCATCAGCT
>DUFJ01000061.1:8563-32534 GCA_013331925.1 Candidatus Iainarchaeum sp. | reverse complement strand
AAGGGATTTTCAAGAGGCTCAGGCTCCGGGAAAACGCTGCTGGCTTTCGTGCTGATTTTGGGAATAATCATCGGTGGCTTGATTGCGATTTACGCAATCTATCCGGAAATGAACAAAACATTGCTCAAGGAAAATTCTGATTTGAAGGAAAAGAACAAGCTCTTGGAGCAAGAGGCTGATTCTATAATCAACTGCCTGCAAGAGAACAACGTGGACTATTACCAGGAATGCGGGCCTTAAAAAGCAAGAAAGAATTAAAACCTGCTTTCCACACTAAATTATCATGGCAGGCTCAATCAACAAGCCCAGAATTGCAAAAAAAAGAGTCCGAAGCAAAAAAGGGAAAATTCGCGAAGCATTACAGAGAGAAGCTATTACCAACCTTGAGCAAACAATAATGAACAAAAACGTTTTGCGGGCAATGCCTGCCCAAAAAAGAAAAGTGTTCGAAAGCATAGCCAAAAGAATTTTTCAAATCGCCAAAGGAGAAATCAAGCCAGGGAAAAAAGATGCTGTCTTGCGATCTGTTATCGAATGGATGAGCGAAGAGTTTACAAAAGCATACTTTAAAGCCTTAAGACAAGAGCCTAGCTTTTGGGGAAAGGAAGAATTGCGATTGAGAGTGAAGAGAACATTATGGGGAATTTTTCCGAACTAACTCAACCACTTTCCCTTTAGGCTCTTCCTCCTTGAAAATTTGCGCTGTAAAGTATTCGACCTTGCACTCTTTGGTTTTCCAAGAGCTTGAAGGCAGGCCTGCCTTTAGGCAGCAGTTTTCCAAAAACTGCAAGGGCTGCCAGCCTTGCTCAACGCAAACCTGGGGCAAAAAAAGGCCAGAATTAAAGCCCTGGCTTACTATCAAGCCGTGCTTTCCTGGAAGGACTTTTTCCGAAAGCTTTTCTTTAGAGCATACAAAAGTCATTGGCTTTGAGAGAACGCTAACCTCAATAATTGTTGAATCAAGTTCTGAAGATTGCAAGGGAGCAAAGCGATTGTCTTCAAAAGCTGCGGAAATTGAGGCCTTAATGCAAGCCTGCCATAAAGGCATTACAGGCAATGGAAAGCCGACACAGCCTCTCAAGGAATTTTCAGGAAAGGAATGCAGGCTTACAAAAACTCCCTGGCTTTCAGAAAAAACTTTCTCGTCTGGCTTTTCTACCAAATGCTTTCCTGTAGCGAGAAAGTAGGAAATGCTCTTTCTTGCAAGAGACACAAGCTTTGAACCTTGCTTTAGGGAAAGCATAAATCAGTGCCTTTTCAAGCGCCTGCGCCTTGAAGGCTGCATGGTTTCATCAACGCCTTCGGAATCCTGTTTCACTCCGGCCTGCTTGAGCCTTCTTTCAGTGTCCTGCATTATCTCCTTTGCTTCAAGCTTGTAAAGCTCTGAAATCAAGGTGTCCAATTCCACAAGGCGCTTTTGCTTTTCCGAAGAAATTTCCTGGAAGAATTTTTCATCAAGCCTGTGCTTGTAATACCTTTGCTTCGCAATCTCCAGCTCTAAAACAGCCTGGTCTTTCTCAAGCAACAATTCTTTGAGCTTGTGCCTTTTCCTAACATCAAGCTCTGAAGATTCCAAATCCAGCAGGCTTTGCGGATTCTGCTCTCTCTTCAAAGCAGCCTCTATTCCAATAAGTTTTTTCTCGTTCTCCAGCCTTATCTGGCTGAAAGTATGTTCGTCAATCAAGTGCTTCAAAAAACGCTTTTCAGCCTCCTTGGACTGCTGTACTATCAAGTCCATCTGCTGCTGCAATGAAGGCCTGGGCTTGAGGAAAATTAGCAATAGGATAAAGGCAAGTATGAGGAGCAGAGAAGCGATCAGGCCCTGCAACTGGAAGAAAACAATGAGCAAAAAGCAGAAAACAAACAAGGCAACCAAAAGCCAAGCTTTTAAGGAAAGGGAAAAGAAAACCTTCCTTGCGCCGCTGTCAGCCTGTTCCCTAATGCCTGAAAAATCCAAAGCCATGAAAAAAGAAAGCAATTTGAGTTAAAAAAGCAATGCTGCCTTTGGCTTCGTTGTAAGACGAAATAGAGGCAAGCTTTTTAAAAATTGCCTTGAGAGATTGCAAACAAAATGAAGCTGAAAATACTAGCTTTGCTTTCTCTTGCGGTATTCCTGAACGGCTGCGTAATGATCTCAAGCGAGCAAAAGCTAGAATGCGCAAGGCTTGCGACAATTCCGGAATCAAGCATCTCTGAATGCGCAAGCCCTAAAGAATGCAGCAAAAAACTAAACGAGAGCTTCAGGCTTGAAGGATTTGGGGAAAGCACCCTTGATGAAGAACTGCAAGAATGGAAGAATTCGATAGCAATGAACTGGCTCTATTACAACAAGGCAAGAAAAACATTGAAGGAAATTCAAAACTCATGCAATAGCGGAAAAGTGGAAGAGCTGCCTCAAAAAACAAACTCGCTTGAATTCTACCTATCGCAAAGCATGGAATTTCTTGACAGTGCAAACAAGCACGGATTTGCAAGCATCTCGCTGCAGGAATCAAGGCTAAGGATTGAAGGGATAGAACAGATTAGGGAGGAAGAGCTGTTTGACGATTTCATAGAATTGAACGAAATACTGAATCAGGACAGGAAGGCTGAAAGCAAGTTCTTGAAAAAGCATTTTGAAGCAAACGCGGAAATGCTGCAAACAATCCAGGAAACAGGCTTTAACCTAGAGTTTGAGACAGAGGTTTCAGAAAGGGATTTGTTCAANNGAAAAAGTGCAGAACGCGGTGCAGGAATTAGGAAGGATTTCAGCTGCAAGAATTTCAAGAGTGATTGAAAATTACACTGGCCTGGAAAACAGCACCGCAAGCGAATTTTACCTGCTTTTCAAAAAAATCCAGGAAAAAGACGCAAGGCTTGCGAAAGAAAACAGTGAAAGAGCTGAAAATACCAGGGAAATTCTTAAAGGGACTTGGGAAAAAATAAAAGAGATCAAAGAAGGGCAGCATGAAGGCTTAAGCAGCGAATTCCTTACAGAACTGACGCAAGAGCTTGGATTAGAGGCAAGCATTGAATTGCGCAAGAATGAATTCTCAAGCGTTGCAGAATTCCAAGCACAGGCAGAAAGAAAGCAGGCAGGGCTTGAAACAAGCCAGGAAGCAGTGCTGAGGGAAAATCCAAAACTAGGGAAAAAAACCAAAAAATTAAAGGAACTGGAAAAAGAAGCAATAGCCTTGAAAAAATCCCTGGAATGGCTTGAAAGCGAGGTGATTGGAAAAACAAGCGAGTACTGCAGCGCAAAAGCAGTAGAGATTGGAAAGAAGGCAGCAGAGCTCAAAAAAGAAAAGGAATTCTTTGAAAAAGCGCAATTCCTGGAAAACAGGGCTCTGGAAGCCAAAAGCCCCAGCGGAAAAAAACAGCTCTCAAGCTGCTGGAAAATGCTCCAAGCATTCAAGAGCCTAAGGGAAGAGGCTTTAGGGCAGGAGCCAAAACAGGAAAAGTTGGAAATTCAAGAATGCATGCAAACAGTTGAGGAAGCAGCAGCAACAATGCCAAGCATCAAGCAAGGGCTGGAAATGCTGCAAAGATGGCAAGAGCTTGAAGAAAGCGAGGAAAGGATAAGCATTGAATGCGAAAAGCTGAAGGAAAAAGCCATAGAGATTGCGGAAGAAAAATTAGCGAATGCAAAGAAAGAATGGGTGCAGCTGTCAAGCGAGCTGGGAATTTTAGAAATGCTTTCAGGCACTGAAAACTCTTTCCTGCAAAAACTCAAAAAACAAGCCAAGGAACTTGGAGAGAATTTTGGAGAAAGCGAGCAAGCTAGAATCAAAGGTGCAGGAATCAGCGAAGAGCTGGAAAAAACAGTCCAAGAGCTGAGAGAAGAGATAAAGCCAGAAATGGAAAAAGGGATGGCAAAGCATTTGATGGAAAACGCAAGCATAGAAATTACAGGCATTGACGGAGAGGCAGTTGCAAACCAGGAAATGCAAGCAAGGGCAAGGCTTGAGTTTTACAGCAGCATCGAATGGAACAACAGCCTGGAATTGCAAATAGAGCTTATAGTGCTTGAAAACCCAGTGCTTGCTTCAAGCACCTCAAGCGTTCAGGCTTTTTTTGACAAGAATAGCGTAAGGCTGGAATTCCAAAAAATAGAGAAAGGAAAAACAATTATTGAAATAGAAGGAAGGGCAATTCCAGCAAGCACCGAAGAAAAAACAGAAAATCCACTAACCCTTGAAGAAAGGGCATTCTTTGAGAAAAAAATCAAAATCAAAACAGTTGAAGGCATAAAAGTCCAGGAACTTACAGTGAGAACAAAAGTGCTGCCAGGAGCTGAAAACCTGAAGGCAATTGCGGAAGGCAGCATAATAATTCCGGAAATGCAAAATTCAGAGGCGGTTTTCAAAATTCCGGAAGCAAAAAACAACCAAGAGGTTGTGTTAAGGTTTGAAATTCCAAATCCTTTGGAAAAAACCAGCAGGCTTCTGGGAGAATACCAAGAAGGCTTTGGAACAAGGCAAGAGATAGAGCTAAGCATCAAGAACGGGCTTGGAATAGAGCTGAACAACCTGAAAGTAAGCCTTGACATGATTGAAGGCGCGGAGCAAATAAGCGCAATGGATGAGAGCTACAAAAGAAAAGAGATAGAAAAAAGCCCCTGGGGGGAAATGTTGCTGGAGGAAAAAATCACAGGCTTTGAAACAAAAAAATACTTCCTGTCCTACTTAACAAGCCAGGAAAGCGTCAACTGGAATGAAGAAATGCTAAAGAACGAAAAAATAGGCAAAGCCTTAACGGAGTCAGAAAATCAGGAGATAGCACAAGAGGCCCAAGAGATAGTGCAAGAGCTGGAATTATGGAAAGAAACCTTCAGCGCAAACAACAGCCAGCACAAGAAAGCGCTTTATAGCCTTTTTGAAAAAACAAGAAAGCTCGAGCAAAAACAAAATACAGAGCTAGCGGATGAAGCAAGAGTGCAAGAACAAATTGGAATTCTGGAAGGGGAAACAGCAAAAATGCTGGAAAAAATCAAGCAGTCAAAATACTCCGGAGCAGGCATTGAAAAAGCAGCCCAAAGCCTACAAAAAGCAGCAAGCGTGAAAGAAAGCTCGCCAGAGCAAGCGCTTAAAGAATTACAGAATGCGAGAGTAATGCTGCAAAAAGAGGTGGAAACAGCCTTAAAAGCAGTAAAGGAAAAAGCCAAAGAAATTCTCGAGCTTGCCTTGAAAGACATAGAAAATGCTGAAGAGCAAGGCCTTGATGCAAGCAAGGAAAAGCAGGAATTGATTGGAATGGAAGAGAAAATTTTGGAAGAAGCAGGAAACAGCAACCTTGAAGAAGCTGAAGAAAGCCTTGAAAGAATGGAAAAAAGCGTGCAAGGAATAAAGGCAAGAGTCGGGGAGAAAGCAAGCGAAAGAGTGGAAAAATTTCTGAATAATGCGGAAAAATTTGCGGAAAAAAACAAAAGCATTGGGGAAATGCTTGAAAAAATAAGCAAAAATTTCCAGAGCGCAAACCTTGAGGAAATGAGCAAGCTCCAATACTTGGCGCCAATAACCAAGGAAGAGCTTGGAAAGCTAAAGTTTCAGGCAAGCTCTCTAGAGTCAGCAAGCCTTGAAAACAGCATTGAATCCATAAAGCAGGCAATGGACAGTAACGAGCTTTCAAAAGCCTTAAAGCTAGTTGCGGAAAGCGAAAAAAGCCTTGAAGAAAAAATGCAAAAGCAAGAGCAACTGGCTGGAAAGCTTGAAGAAGTTTTTGGGGAGTTAAAGCAGGACGCTGGAGACGAGCTTGAAAGAGCAAAGAATGCCTCAGCAAACCAAAGCAGCAATGAAAAGATTACAACTCTTTTGGAAAAATCAGGCGAAGAAATAGGAAAGGAAAACTTCCTCAAAAGCATCCAATACTCGGGCTATGCAATACTTTTGGCGGGCAATCAAACAGGATTCGTGCTTCCAGTGCTGCCTCTTTCCCTAATCCCGTTAATAATGCTTATTGGAATGGCTCTTTGGGTTAAAAAAAACAGGGAAAAAGAGGAAAAAGAAAGAAAGGAAAGAGTGCAAAGAATAATGCGGAAAGGCTTAAATTAAACAGGACCTTAAGATTTCTATGCCCGGACTTTTCAGGGGATTTAAAAGAAAAACTTCCAATGAAAAACCATACAAAAGAACCAGGCCCGTTCAAAGGCAGGTACAGCCAATGGAAGGCGGGGAAGTACTGAACAGAATCAGCAAGATTTGGGGAATACCTGCTGCAAGGTTGCAGCCTGAAATATTTTATTCAAAGAAAAAAGACAGAACAGATGGAATGTATGAGTCAGAGCTACACAAAATTAGGCTCAGCCAGGGCGTGTCTAGAATAGTGCTGGAACACGAAAAAACCCATGCAGCGCATTACCTAATAATGCCTGAGCATGAAAGAACTGGGTCTTCGAGAGGGAGAAGGATTATTTCCGCCGCAAGTACCGGATTTGGTGGAAACCCAAAAATAGTGCGGAAAGCGATAAAAGAAGAAACCATTGCGGACCTGAGTGATAAGCCCGGACAAAAAAATACCACGACTGTTGCTTACAAAACAGGCTATACTAGCGGCTCATTAGCATCACTGGCGTTAACGCTTGGTTTTGCGCCCAGCATATTAAAACCGCCATTGGCATATTGGATAGGAATCAGAATTGCTGCAAGAACTGTTGAATTTCTGCTCAGTAGAAAGCCAGTGCAAAACATTTACGCAAACCACGGAATAGACGGAATAATACTCTTTATGGCAAACCCCCCAAAAGTTTTTGGAGCAATAGAAACAAGGCTATGGAATCGGAGGATGGTAAAAGAAGGACTCCTAAAGCCTAATGGCGGCTTGACAGAAAAGGGAGAACTGCTTTTAAGATACAGGCTGCCAAAACAACTAATCATTGAAAGAATAGAAGAAGCGGAAAAAAACAGGCAACATGAGACTGCTAGAAAAGCAGTACCTTAAAAGCAATCACTTGCTCCGCAGTTTTTCCACATACTCTTGCTTGCACTGGTCTGAGCAAAAGCCGCGGAGCCAAACGTAAGTGCCGTCATCAACTGTATCCTTCAGGCAGTTCATGCACTTCCTGGACTTGGGCAAGCCATACTGAGCCATTGAACCCTTGCGCTGGAAGTTTTTCGAATCAGGCATAAAAAAACGCTTTATTGAAGACTTTCTTCCAACTAAGGGAATTTAAACATATTTTTTGGAAAGAAAAGGCCCAACAAAACATTATGTAGATGAAAGAGTAGTTTTTAAAACTAAAAAACCTTAAGCAAATATAGCATGGCAGCAACGAAAAAAGTATTCTTAACTTCAGCATTCATGTTCATTGTAGGAGTGCTGCTGGCGACGCTGTTTTTTTGGAGCATAATCGAAGGCATAAGCCTGCAGCTGCAGAACAACAGGCTGGCTTTCGTGTTCTATTTCCTAGCATTCCTTTCGGGAGTGGCAGCAGTTTACAACTACCTGCAGGCAAAAAGCCTATTCCACTACGCAAAGCTCGGTTAAAAACCAGAACTAATTTTAACAGGAAAAAAGATATTCTAATGCATGCAAGAAACTGAAGCGCCTAATGGAAGCGCGGAAAAACCCGCAAGCGAGAGAATTCCTGAATTAAAAAAATTCAAGCAAGAGCTTTTAGTGGCAGGGTATTCAGCGCAAACAATAAAAATGTACGAAACTTACGCAAGACTGTTTTTCGAATTCGCAAAAAAGCCAGCGGAGCAGGTAGAGAGAGGAGACATCATATCGTTCATAGCTGAAATGAAAGAAAAGCACAACGCAAGCAACGCAACAATGGCTTTGGCGCTTTCAGCGCTAAAGTTTTTCTTCCACACATTTTTGCACAGGAAAATAATAGAAGACATAAAAGTGCCGAAAAAAGCGAAAAAACTGCCAGTAGTTTTGACAAAGGAAGAGTTGAAAGCGCTTTTCAAGGCAACAAAGCACGGAAGAAACAGGCTAATCCTAGAATTCCTCTACAGCACCGGCTGCAGGGTTTCTGAAGCAAGCAAGCTAAAAGTGGACGACCTGGAATTGGAGGAAGGAATTGCAAGAGTGAAGGGGGGAAAGGGAAACAAGGACAGGATTATAGTGCTTTCAAAACAATGGATTTCGGAAATAAAACGCTACCTGAAAAAGAAAAAAAAGAAAAGCGAGTTCGTGTTCAGCAAAAAAAATGCAAAGCCAATAAGCTCTGACAGCATCCAAAGGATAGTGAAAGAGGCAGCAGAAAAAGCAGGGATTACGAAAGACGTAACGCCTCACAAGCTAAGGCACTCGTTCGCCACACACCTACTTGAAAGCGGGGAAAACATAAGAAAAATCCAGGAACTTTTAGGCCATTCAAACCTAAGCACCACGCAAATCTACACCCAAGTAACGACTGCAGAACTAAAAAAAGTCACAAGTCCGCTTGATGCGATGGGAAAAAAACACGCGATAAAAAACGCAAGCACGGAGCAACAAAGCTAAGGGAATGAAAAAAATGCCCGCAAAGCCAAAACCAAAATTGCCATTACGCGCAAAAATAGCTACAGGAATCATGGTCGGGCTTTTGGGTTTAAGGACTGGGGGAGCACAGCCAATACCAGAGGCAAGGGCACGCATGGAACAAGTTCAAAGGCACGAGATTTCGCCACAAGCTTGGCAAACCCACCTGAAAGCGCAAAAAACGATTGAAAAACTCAAAGAGATAAATGCGGAAAGCCAGAAGAGAATGAGCGAGCAGGAAAGGCAAAGGCAAGAGCTGACATCACAAACTTTAATGATGGCCAGAATTCAAGACAATGTAACATCAAAAGGATTATTCTTGAAAAGAACCTATCCTGAAATCAGTAAAAAGCAAATAGACAACACGATAGAAAGGCACAACTTGGACAAGCGAATAACAAGGAATTACCCAATACTTCAGGCAGACAAAAAGGCAATGATTAAAGGAATGCCAAACATAAGCGAGAANNCCAGAGCTCGTCACTGGATTATGGCAAGCAGAAAGCGGCTGCGGAAAAAAAGGCCCAGCAGTGATAACAAAATCAATAGGCAACGAGAAATACTTTACAGCACCAACAGACCAGGCCACAACCTACAGCAGGCACATTGCAAGAGATGGAACAGGGTACAAGAAATACCCAAATTTTGAAACAGCCATAAGAAGCGCTTGCAAAGAACTGCAAAGATATGCGCAAGTCAAAGGCAGAAGAACCTTGGCAACAGTAGCCTATACCTGGTCGCCACCTTCAGAAAACATTACAGAACAGCACATTGCAAACATTTTTTGGGGGATAAAAAGGCAGGCTACAATAGAACTTTGGCTTGAGGGAAAATAGCAGAAAAACCACATTATGTAGTAAAGCAGAGGGTTTGCTTCCGCTATTTTAAAGCATTTTAAAGCTGAGGATTTGAAAGCTGACGAAAACCAAGAAAGGTTTAAAAAGTCCGCTAGCTTTATTATAATGAATTTCAATTTGAAGACTTTCAATTTTCAACTTGAACGTTTGGAATCCAAAAAAATGGGGTGGATATTGATGACCGCAAGAATTTCAAAGCTTTTCGGAATGGACATCTATACTGACAACGCAGAGTATAAAGGAAAGGTTTTTGACCTAGTAATCAACCTTGAAAAAGGCAGGATTGAAACAATCACAACAGAGCCTTTAAAGGTAAGAAGCAAGCAGGAAGCAAAGAAAATAATCAGNNGAAAAAAGCATTCCTTACAGAAGCGTAAAGTCAGTAAAAGACATTATCATAACAAGCCCTTCCAAAGCGCTAGAGCCAGAAGAGGAAGAAAAGCCAGCAGCTCCGCAATACAGGTATCATAGAAGGCGCTGAAGGCATTAACTTTTCTTTACGCGATTAAAGCTAAACTAAGTTTTCAAGAGATAAGATAAAAGCAATAACTATAAATATTAGTTTATGTATTAGCATTATACATAAGCAATTTGTTTTTTACAAGCCAAAAAATAGCGGAACTGAAGGGTGTCGCATGCCTGCAAAAGGTTATTTCATCCAGTACAAGTTCATAATTCCGGAAACAATGAAACATTCCGACTACACCTACCAAAAACTCTTCAGGGCCATCTACGGATACACGCAAAGAGTCACAAAAAGCAGCGGAAAATCATACGCTTACCACAGGAAAGGAATACTTTCCACAGTGCCTTACGTAAAGCACGGAAAGAACTGCGTGATAGTGCCTACGGAAGTGTTTGCAAACCTGAAAAATTTCTTCCTAACAGGCAATAATCCAACACACAGATGGCAGCTTAAGGGAGATTGGAAAGCGGTTTATTATTTGAACGAGAAAGACCTTGAAGACAGCGTAGTTGTAAAATCATTGGAAGAGCTACTTGACAGGACTTTCATACTCTCAAGCTCTAAAGAGCACCAGACGATAGAAAGCGAGCTAAAAAACACAATCACTCTTATTGCCCAGTCGCAAAAGATTGATGAAGGATACAAGAAAGTATTGCTTGATACAGCGCAAAAAATCGCTGGCTTTCCATGGTTCAAGCAATATTACTCAAAATCAGAAAGGCTGATGTACTTCAACAAGCTCTACAATGACTTAAGAACTCTCTAAAGCCCTTACTTCCTCTAGCTGCTTTTTTTTCCTGCTCTTTACAGCAACAATAAGCTCTTTCCTTCTCCACTTGCGCTTTCCCCCAACATTCGAAACCTCAAAAAGGCCGCAGTCCACAAGGGTTTTAATGTAAGGATAAAGGCTTCTCTCGTTCTTGTATTCAATATTGAAGAGCTCTTTAATTCTGCGTTTTATCTCCTCCATCGCAATCCATTCCTCAAAGCCAATCACGCTGACCAGGTGGAAGGCTTGGGTATTCTCGATAAAGCGCAAATAGTCCCAGATGTTATGGATTTCTTCCCTTTCTTCGACTGTTGTTTCATAAATTGTTTTGCTAGAGTCTGTAGTGCCTAACTCTTGCCTCTTGAACAACCTAGTGATTTTTTCCCAAAATCCCGTAATTACCACTTCATTATAGTAATGATTGTATTTACTTAAAAGCTTTACTGTAATTACTTGTAATGATAGTAATTACTTATTTTTGGAGTTTGATTTGCTTTCGAGGGTGGGTTTTTGTTTATTTTGTAGTGCCTAACTCGCCATAGTGTAGTGCCTAACTTTTGTTGGTTGGAAAAAATGATTTTTCGAGGCTCTGCTTTTGGCTTGCTGCTGCTCCGTAGTGCCTAACTCCTTTCTTTTCAAAGCTCGCTCAGCTAGAATGTAGTGCCTAACCGGCAGAATATGTAGTGCCTAACTTTACTGTTTTTCCAAATGTGGGTTTTTTAAGGCTTCTAAAATAGCTCAAATTTGCTCTTTTGCATTTCTAAAACGTAGTGCCTAACTTTTTGCTTGGCTGTTTCTTTCCCTGCTCCATGCTTTTATTGCTCCGTGCAAGTCCATAATATAGAAAACAGCCTATATCTTGCTATTTAGCTTAAAAAAAGCCAGAAAATAACTTTTAGCGCGGGAAGGATTTGAACCTTCGACCTCCGGGTTTCGCAAGGTTTTTTCTCCCTTATGAGCCCGACGGGCACTCCTGGCTGCCCTACCGCGCTTGCTTTTTTTCTTGTTTTTGCGTCTTTTCTGCTGTTTTCCTAAAACGCGCTTTTGTCCTAATTATAGTGTGTTTTCGCCTTTGCTATACTGCTTTTTTTAGCACGCTTATCTCTCTTTTTATGCTTTCAATCCTTTGGCTGCTTGCTTTGCTGATTTTTCTTCCGTTTGCCAGGTTCATTGGCTTTCCGCATTCAGGGCATTTGAACTGGTATTCTGCGGCTATCTCAAAAACCATCTGGCTGCAGCTGTTTGCGCACTCGAATATTTCGTAATTCTTTTCCATCTCCTGCTTTTTTTCCATCTTTGCTTGCTCTTCTACTTTTTTCTCAAGCAGCAATTCTGCTATTCTTTTTGTCCTTATGTTCCAGGTGTAGTTGTACCACCCGCTTCTTTTTGTCTTGGCCTTGTTATAGCAGGCGATTCCCCTGTAATGCAGCTGGTTTAGTATCGTTCTTATCTCTGTTATTTTCAATGGGAGTTTTTTGCTTATCTCCTCGTCTGTAAGGTCCTTGTTTTTTTCAACCATTATTTTTGCCAATTCTGGCGCGTGCTTTCCTGCTATTCCAGCCAAAAAATCCTTCGTTATGTTTAAATCAAGGATTTCTTTTTTCAAGCCTGCTCCCTCTGCCTACTAATTTTCTAAAGCGAGCATTTTTTAAACCTGAAATTGTTTTTCCAGCCTTTGCACTTTTTTGCCTCTTGCTGTTGGCAATATTCTTACTTTTGCTTTCCTGAACTTTTTGCCCAATTCCTTCCCTTTCAATAGCTCGTGCATGAAGACCGCGAGCGCTGCGATTTCAGAGTGCGGCTGGTTTGTCACTGAAACATTCCAATCAGAAAGCTTGTAAACCTCTCCAGGCACTTTTTCTGCTCCTACAAAAATCATTATTTTCTTTTCCTTCCTTATTTTCCCGAGGCTTTTTCCTAATTCTTCCCCGTACATTGTCAAGTGCACTATCTTCCAGCCTTTCTTTTTGTAATCCTTTAGCGTTTTTTTCCACGCGGCATGCCTTACCTCTATTCCTTGCCCGAATCTTTCGTTCACTCTTTTAATGGTATTCTCTGCTATTCCGTCATTGTCCCCGTCAATTATTATCCCTTCGGCCCCAAAAGCCCTTGCTACCAGAGCGCAGTGGCTTGTAACTCTAATGTCTCTTTTTTTCCTGTGTCCAAAGCGCAAAACCCTAATCTTGGCGTTCATTATTTTAATCCTTTTTCTGGTAATGTTTTTAACACGTTTTTAGTGATTGCATGCTTGATATCAGTTTTGTCCGCCAAAATCCCCTGGAAGTCCGCTCAAACCTTGCAAAAAGGCAGGACAAGGGAATTTTGGAAAGATTTGACTCCTTGCTTTCAGTTGACAAGGAATGGCGTTCTTTAAAGCAAAAGGTTGATGAATTGCGTTCGATGCGCAATCTGATCTCTAAGGAAATTGAAGCCTTAGTGAAGCAGGGCAAGGCAACGCAGGAGAAAATCAATGAAGCCAGGGCAATTCCCGAGCAGATAAAGAGCTCTGAAGCCAGGATGCGCGAGCTTGATGAAAAGCGCCTTTCCTTGCTGATGGCAATCCCGAACCTTTTGCACGAGAGCGTTCCTTTCGGAAAGGACGAAACAGAAAACAAGGTAATCCGAGTTTGGGGAAAGCTTTCAAAGCCTGATTTTGAAATCCAACACCACGGCCAGCTCGCTGTAAGGCTTGGGGGAGCGGATTTTGAAAAAGCAGTGCAAATTTCCGGAGAGGGTTTTTATTTCCTGAAGAACGAGCTTGCCTTGATGGAGCAGGCCTTGAGCCAGTATGCAATTCACTATCTTGTAAAAAAAGGCTTTACTTTTGTTAAGCCGCCTTTTCTGCTCCGCAGGAAGCCGCTTTCTGGAGCTTTAGACCTTTCGGAGTTTGAAAGCGTGATTTACAAGATTGAGGGCGAAGACCATTACCTGATTGGAACTGCTGAACACTCTCTTAACGCGCTGCATTTTGAGGAAATTTTGGATTCTAATCAACTGCCATTGCTTTACGCCGGGTTTTCAACAAACTTCCGCAAGGAAATCGGAAAGCACGGCCTTGACGAGAGAGGCCTGTTCAGGCTTCACCAGTTTGACAAGGTGGAGCAGTTTGTGTTCTGCAAGCCTGAAGATTCCTGGAAATTGCACGAGCGGCTTTTGAAGAATGCTGAAGAGATAGTGCAAGGCCTTGAGCTTCCTTACCGAGTAGTTAATGTCTGCACTGGAGACATCGGAACTGTTGCTGCAAAAAAGTACGACATTGAGTGCTGGTCTCCTCGCGAAGGCAAGTATTTTGAAACCCACTCCTTAAGCAACTGCACTTCTTATCAGGCTGTGCGTTCTGGCATCAAGTACAGGATTTCCCAAACAGAAAAAGCTTTTGTTCACACCTTGAACGCTACCGCAATCGCTGCTCCGCGTGCCTTGCGTGCAATCCTTGAAAACCACCAATCAAGTGATGGAACAGTGAAAGTTCCCAAAGCTTTGCAGCCTTTCATGCTTGGCGTTAAAGAGATTGTTCCCTTGGATTTGCAAAAGCAAAAGCCCCAAATTCCCCAACCTTCAAAAAAGCACGCTCACAAGCTTTTGAAAAGAAAACCCAGAAGAAAATAATGCTTGCTTTTTAATTCTTTCTTAACGCTTTTCTATTATTGGTTTTTTGAATGCACAGAAGGGATTTACCCAAACTTTGCTGATTTTGCATCGCTTTTTTATTTGCAGGAATGCTCAAGTCTTCAAGGAGGTTTTTTTGCTGGATTAAAAGTACGGGCCCGTAGCTCAGCTTGGTAGAGCACCGGTCAAAGAATGCCTCAAGGCTTTCTTTGGGTGAAACTTTTAAGCTTGGTGAATTCTAAGCTAGGTCTGCCAAGAGTGGAGATCCGATGGTCGAGGGTTCAAATCCCTCCGGGCTCGCTTTTTTTCCGTTTTAAAAAAGCTTTTGCTGCACTGGCTTTCCAGCATCCACGCCTGCAGCTTTGAAGTCTTGCTCTAATTCAGGGATTGTTTTGTGGTCAAAAATTTCATTAGGCTTTACCCATTTGAAAGCAATGTGCTCTCCGGTAATCCTTATCTTCTCGCTTTCAATCTCGCACAAGAAAGTATGGACTAGATAATCCCCAATTTTGATTTTATTGGCAAATACCCTGCCTTCTTTAATCGTTATTGGCTTTTGGCCAGTCTCTTCAACCATCTCTCTTTCAGCCGCTTGCCTAGGGCTTTCGTTATCTTCTATTTTCCCGGTAACAATGCTCCACAAATTCGGGTAGGTTTTCATCCAAGGCGCCCCTTTCAGGATAAGGTACTTTTCCTTGCATTTTATAACACAGACTATAATTTTGGTTTCAGCGTTTTGCATTAAATACTTTCCGTCCAATAAATTTTAAATCTGGGAGTGTCGCCAAGCCCGGTAAGGCCTACGGCTGAAGACCGTATATGCGCGGGTTCAAATCCCGCCACTCCCAATCTTTTTGGTTTTTTAGGCAAATTCTTAATTACTAGTTTTTTCCTGACTTGCTGATAGCATGACTAAATTTTTTGGGATTTTTGAAAAACCGCAGAGCGAGAAAGAATTGCTGCATTTTTTGAAAAAGTCCTCGATTGCAGTAGTTATTACTGTTTTTATCTCTGCCTTTGCCCTGATTTTAATGCTTTTGGCAAGCGACTTTGCCAGTACCTTAAAGCTTGACTTTATTGCATTGTTTGCCTTGCTACTTTCAATGCTTTCTTACTTTGAAGCCCAGCACTTGCTTTTCCAATTTGCGAGAAAAAAGCAATGATTGCTGTTTCTTTCCCTATTTTTTCAGCATGTTTTAAAACAAGTTTTCACAATATTGGCATTATTGGGGGTTGTTGGATGGGTTTTGTGCAGGATTTTTTGAAAGCTTTCAATACCACGGAGAAAAGCGCCAGAAAGAAAAAAGCCCGCTGGGCTTTTGACGAATCAAAAGTTAAGAAAAAGTAAAGCGGCTTTAAACTTCGTATTCTTCTTCCACTTTCCTTACCGCTATTCCCTTGTCTGTAATCTGCAATGGGTGCAGGTCTTCTGAATGCTTTGTTGCCCTCATTTTTCTGATGTGCATTGTCCTGTTGCTTTGCGTTCCAATTCCCATGTAATGCAATACTATTACCCCATCCACCACGAATTCCTCAACTCCGTATCTTCCGAACTTGTTTTCTCCCTCTGCTATTTCCGAGGTGAGAATGCTTGTCACTCCGGTCTTCATCAGTAAATAGCTTAGCTTTAGTATCGCCTTTCTTGCCTCGTTCTCGTTGTCGAAATTAAACCCTAAAGCTGGTAGCGAGTCAATCACCAGCCTTTTTGCCCCGATCCTTTTTGCCACTCTCATTATTTCAAGCAATAGCTTGTCAAGGTCAAAGCCTGTTGAGGGGAGGGAGAATTGTTCTTCTGAAGGAAGGCCTAGTTTTGCCAGGCTTCCGTCAATTATCTGCAGCATGTTTTCGTCTTCCAGCTTCCTTAAATCCCAGCCAAACCTTATCATGTCCTGCCTTATGAGGTCTGGCCTTTCGTCAAGCGTTACGTAAATTCCTGGCTCGTTGTATTTTTTCGCTCCAAAGTACAGATATTGCAGGCCAAAGATAGTCTTGCCTGTTCCTGTGCCTCCGCTTACCAGGAGGCTTCTTCCTTCCGGAATTCCCCCCTCTATCAAAGCGTCCAGTCCTGTAATTCCTGTCGGCACCCTGTTCATTTTTTCACTTCTTGTGAGAAATATGTTTTTTGCTGTTTAAAAAGCATTCGCTTTTGCGTCAGGTTCTTTCCACTAGCTGTACGCCTTTGATTGCCTTTAGCCTTGAGAGCAGTTCTTCGAGCTCTTTGAGATTTTTTGTCTCTATCTCGAAATTGCATTCTGTCTTGTTGTTCAGCGTTGTTTTGGCGTTTGCTGATGTGACCTTTGCTTGGAATTTTGCAAAAGCTTCCAGCAATTCTGAAAGCAGGCCTGGCCTTTCGTTTGCCAGCACCCTTAACTCTACTGCAAAGCTTTCCTTTCCTTTCACGTTCCATGAAACCTCGACTTTTTTCAAATCTTTTGCTTGCGCGTTTTCGCAGTCTGCCCTGTGCACGGAAATTTTCCTTTTTGTGGTGAGGAATGCTGTAAGCTCGTCTCCCGGAACTGGCTTGCAGCATTTTGCAAGCCTTACCGCCTTGTCCTGCCTGCTTGTTATGCTTATCGCTTTTATTGCCTGGGCTTTTTTTATTTTTTCTGGCTTTTTTTCCTTGACTTGTATCTGCAGTGCCTGCCTTATTTTTGCCGAGGCCTTGCTTGTTTTCACAAAGCTTAGCCATTGCCTTTTTGGCTCTTGCTTTTCCGAGGTTATTATCTCAACGCTGTCCCCGTTTTCCAGGGCATAATCCAGCGGAACTATTTTTCCGTTGACTTTTGCTTTTGNNCAAAAATTTCGTTCTCGAAAAAATCCAGCTTCAGCTCGTTCAGGAAGTCTTTTGCTTTTTCCTTGTCCTGCATCCAGTCTATTGCTTCTTTGAGCCAGGATATTTTCTTTTCCATTTTTCCCATGCTGTCCTCTTTCTTGTATTTCCAGTGGGCTGCAATGCCTGTTTCTGCAGCGTAGTGCATTTCTTTGGTCCTTATCTGCACCTCAATCGGCTTTTGGTTTGGGCCTATTATCGTGGTGTGCAGGCTTTGGTAGAGATTGGACTTTGGCTTTGCGATATAGTCCTTGAACTTTGAGGGTATCGGCTGCCANNTTTTCTGTTATTATCCTTACTGCAAGTAGGTCGTAGATTTCTTCAATTCCTTTTCCTTTTTCCCCCATTTTTTTCCAGATGCTGTGCAGCTGTTTTGCCCTGCCAGTAATTTCAGCCTCTATGTTTGCCTGCTTTAGCTTTTCCTTGAGTGTTTTTTTTACTATTTCCACTTGTTTCTCCCTTTCCTCTCTCTTCTCTTCGATTGTTTTTGAGAGTTCTGCATATTTTTCTGGCTCGAGAATTTTGAAGGCTTCCTCATCCATGAGGTTTTTCAGCCTGCTCATTCCAAGCTTGTGCGCTAATGGGGAATAGATTTCTTCGGCCTCTTTCGCGCTTTCAGAGCTTGGGTTTTCCTTTAATTCTATTATTTTGCCCGCGAATGCCACTATTATTACTCTCAAGTCCTGGCTCATGGAGAGCAGTATTTTTCTCAAGGCTTCTTCTTTTTTCTCAGTGCCTGCTTTTTTCTGGATGCTTTCTGTTTTCAGGACTGTTTCCGCAAGCTCTGCTGCCTTTGCCCCAAACTTTTCCTCTGCTTCAGCCTTGCTTATCGCTTTCTTTTTCAGGCATTGCAAAATTATGGCTGCTGTTATTGTTTCGCAATCAGCCCTTATCGCTGCAAGCTCTTCGNNCCCTGTTTCCTTTCCCGCAATCTCCAGGGCTTTGCTTATTTTTTCCCTTTCCTGCACGCCAAATGCTTCAATTCTTTCCAGGATTTCCAGCATTTTTTTCGCCTTTTAAACAAGCTTTCTTTAGATAGTGTTTTAAATAAGTTAAGCCATATAATTAACAAATTGTTTTCTTTTTGGGGTGTTTAAAGCATGGAAAAACAGCTTGTCATCAGTTTTAGCGACGGCGAGGACGTTCTTGCGGGCATAAAAGAGGCTGTAAAACAGCATGATGTTGACATGGCAAGGTTTCGTTCTGCTGACGGCTGCCTGAAAGATTTTGAGCTAATCTCTGACGACTATAAAGACTTGAAGGGCGTGCCTGAAGAGCATTTTGTTGACAAGGTTTCAGGCAGGGTTTTAAAGCAAAAAGATGAAAATTATTCCGTTGATTTGCACCTGACCTTGCTGAAAAAGGCAGCCAGCAAGACTAATCCTGTATCTGGAGAGCTCAGGAAAGGCCTTGCTTCCGGAGAACTTACTTTCATACTGACTCTTTCAAGCTTGAAGAGCATGATTCATTGAGGTGAAAAAATTGCCAAATCTTTCAATCTCTTCCAGCCTTTTTCCTTACAGGCTTAGCTTGAGGCAGCATTCAAGGCTTGCCGGAGAGCTTACTTTAGAGCTTGAGAACAAGGATGCCAGGCCAAAGCTTTTGAGCTTCAGCCTCAGGCTTCCTGACGCAGTGGCTTTTGACAGGTCTGGGTTCAGCAGGCAGGCTTCAAAACAGTTGAAGGCTTTGGCTCCAAACTCAAGCCAGAAGCTTAGCTTTCCTGTCTTTCTTACCCAGCACGCCTCTCCTGGAGTTTTTTCTGGAAGACTGCTTGTTTCAGAGCATTCTGAAGGCTTTGAATACCCTACAGCAAGTTATGAAAAGCAGCTTTCCTTCCGAATAATTGATTAGGCGTTCCGCACCAGCCCTAGTTTTGTTTTTTCTCAAACAGCCTTCTCTTTGCTTTGTTCAGTCTCATGCGCATTTCGGTTTTTTTACTTAACCAAAATCTTTATAAGCAAGCTTGTGATATAATAATTGGTTTGCAATTTTGTCTTCTTGCAAATCAAAAAGCCTTAAACAAAGGCGTTTTTGGGTGGTAGGTTAATGGCTGGAATTCAGCAAATATGCCCTTCTTGCTTTTCAACACGCGTTCGCGTAAGGATTGGCGGAGGTTTTTATTCAGAGGATGGAATCTGCAGGATTCCTGATGATTTTGGGGAAATCTTCCACTGCCCTGACTGCGAATTCAAGGGAGCAGGCATTCTTGAGGGAAACTCGCGCTTGGTGGATTTTTTGCACTTGAAAAAGCACGAGCTCAGGAAAGAAAGCTCCAGAAAGCAGGTTAGCGCTTCAGAAATTATTGTTTCAAAACCATTGGCTGTGTTGGACGTTCAAGCCCGAGAGCTTTAAAAAAAGCGCTATTGCTTTTTTTTACTCGAGCTCTTCAAGCTTGACCTTGCCATTTTTCTCTATTCTTTTCAGCTCTACCGTGTATTTTTTGAAACTGTAGATTGCTACGAGCATTGCAATCACTGAAAAAACAATTAGCGCGAACCCGAAAATCGTTATCGTCTTGCTTGTTGCATCCTCAAAAAACCTTATTATCAGAAACCCTAATGCCATGAATCCCAAAAGCACTGAAATTTCTGCAAGCACTGTCCTTTCCTTGCTCAGAATAGTCCTTTCCAGAGAGAGTAAAACCTGTTCTTTTTCAAAGTCTTGTTTTTTAGGCATTCTTTAGAATAAGGTGGCGATGAGTTTAAAAAAACAGGTCGAAGAAAAAAAGAAAAAAAGGAAAAAACACGTTGGAGTGTTTTTTCACTTTTTTGCCAAAGCGTAAACTGACTTTAAGGCCACTATTACTGCTGCCGGAGCGACAAACACGCCAATGTATCCCAGAATGCTTAGGATTAGCGTTCCCAGCCTTGGGATAATCAAGTCTAAAGTAAGCCAGCCAGCTACAGCGCTAGTAACCATTAATGCAATGGCTGCCACTAGGAATGCCTCTGTTTCTTTTTCTTTGATGTTCATGAATCCAACAACAACGCCGAGAATTACAAGCACGATGCCTATGATTCCAGCTATTGAAGGATCAATTGCGCCAGCAAGTGCTGCTGCTATTCCTGCGACCAACGCTATGATCACTCCGAGAATGAATGCTAAATCACCAGTTTTCATTGCTTTAACCTCCAATTTGTTTTATAAAGAATTAAAATTCCCCTTGCTTNNATGGTTTTTATAACGAATTAAGACTTCCCTTTGCTTTTAAATCTTTCCAATGCCTTTTCGTCCTTTGCCTTAAAAAAACCCTTTTTGCTCCGCAAAAAGCGTTTGCGGAAAAATGCTTCGCAAAAACCAGTTTTTTTCTTGTTTTGGTTTTTTAGAAACTATCCTCAAATATTTTAAGCATGGCTTTTGAAATCTCTTCGCAAGATTCCAAGACTAAAGCTCGAGCTGGATTTTTGAAAACCTGCCATGGAAAAGTTGCAACCCCTTGCTTCATGCCCGTTGAAACAAAAGGCGCTGCAAAGTTTGTGAACCAAGGCGAACTGCAGGAAATGGGTGTTGATTGCTTTATTACTAACGCCTTGCTCTTGAGCTTCAAGCCCGGCCTTGAAACAATCGCAAAAGCCAAAGGCCTACATTCTTTCCTTTCCTGGAAGAAAAGCATTTTCACTGACTCTGGAGGTTTTCAAGTGATTGACGAAAACTTCCTTGTCTCAATTTCTGACAAGGCTGCTGTCTTTAGAGACCCTTTCTCTGGCAGGAAGGAAAGGATAACTCCTGAAAGAGCCATTGGAATCCAGAATTCTTTAGGAAGCGATGTTGCAATGTGCCTTGACGACCAGCCTCATTACGGACGCTCTAAGGCCTCGATTGCGCAAGCTGTCTCTCGCACTTTGACCTGGGCTGAACGCTGTAAAACCGCGCACTCAAACCCTAAACAGTTATTGTTTGGCATTTGCCAAGGAGGCTTGCATCTAGACCTTAGAAAGAAAGCCATTCAAAGGCTTTTGGAAATAGGCTTTGATGGGATTGCAATCGGCGGTTTTGGGATTGGAGAAAGCATGGACTCAATGCTCCGCGTTAGCGCAAAGCTCACTCCATTAATCCCTGGCTCAAAGCCTGTTTATTTGATGGGCATTGGCTCTCCTTTAGAGCTTGTCAGGGGAGTTGCTGCAGGCATTGATGTTTTTGACTCTTGCTTTCCAACACGCGTTGGCAGGCATGGGCTGGTTTTCACTCGTGAGGGAATTTTGCGTTTGGAAAAGCAAGCCTTCAAGCATGATTTTTCCCCGTTGGACAAGGAGTGCTCTTGCTTTGTGTGCAAGTCTTACTCTCGAGCTTACCTGCATCACTTGCTTCGCTTGAGAGAGCCTTCAGGCTTGCGTTATTTAAGCCACCATAATTTGCATTTTTTGCAGGAGCTGCTGCAAGATTGCAGGGCTGCTATTAGGGAGAATTCTTTCCGGAAATTCGCGCGTGATTTCTCGAAATCTTTCCAAAAGCATTAAAACCTTTCTTGCTTTCAAGCTTTTAATGGCCATTAAACCGATTTGCGACTCTTGCGGCAGAGAGCTTGACAAGTTTGGAGCCTTGCTTTTCTCGCCGCCTGATTCCGGCAATATTGTGAGAAAGTTTCATGTTTGTGTTGAATGCTTTGAAAAACTCAAGGCTTCTTTCAGAAAGAGCCAAAACTAAAGGGAGTGTTTTTTGAATGCCTTTGAAAAAGAAAAAGCCTTCTTTAAAAAAAGCAAAGGTTTCCAAGACCATAATGCTTGGAGAGTTGATTCAAAAGTTCCCCAAATCCGCGCCTTTTCTTGCAGAGGCTGGCTTGCATTGCATTGGCTGCCATNNGACAAGGAAATCGATTTGCTTTTGAAAAGAATGAACGCTTCGGTCTAGCCGCTTTACGCAAAATCAAACAGCACGATCTTTCTCTGCCTTGGCACCCACATTGCGTTGCCTTTGCTAGCGCCTATAAAGCCATTCTTCGCTAGTAATGCGAAAGCTTCTCCAGCCAAAAGCCCTATGGGTCCTTTCCATAGCTCTTCATTGTCAGCAAAGCGTTCTCCCTCGTAATAGTCTGTTACAAGAAAAGAACTTTTTCCTTGAGTCCAAGCCAGGTGGTATTTTACTGTCTCTACTTTTATGCCTGTTCCATTCCTGCGGTTAAAATCTTCCAGAATTTGCCCTGCTTTCTCTAACGCTTGGATTTGCGGCTGCGCTAGATCAAGTTTAGCTCGGAATCCTTCCATTTGCTTCTTCTCGTTTTGCTCTTTAATGAAAAAAACCTTTCTTCCAATGCTTGCCCTGTAAATTTCCGAATGCATAAAACCAGGCCTTTCAAGCCTTTCAACAGCCAGTTTTCCGATTTTCACTTTCCTTCTTCCCACAAGAATTTTTCTCCTTGCCTGCAAAAAATTCCCAATAATTCCACTGTTTCTTCTCACAAAGCTTTTGAACCACGGCGTATGGCTTAGCCATTTTTTTTCCGGGTAATAAAAGTATTTTTGCGGATTGTACGGAATGTTGCTTCTTGTTTTCAAAACTTGCTTTCTTGCCAGAACCATTGCATAAAAGATAGCTTGCTTGTTTTTTTATAATGGCCTGTTTTGGTTTAAAAAAAGAAAAAAAAGGATTGAGGGTTAAATGTCTTCAATCCCGTTAGGCGTTATTTTATAGAGAGCTTCTCCGTCAGGCAGTGATGGCGAGTCCACGAGCTTTGCAACTCTCTTGTCTTCCTTTGCCTTGCGCAGGTAGAGGCGAGTCTTTGAATTGTGCCCAACTATTTCCCCGCCGATTGGCGCTGTAGGGTCTCCGAAAAGAATGTCCGGCCTTTGCATGACTTGATTTGTAACTAATACTGCAAGGTTGTTCATTTCTGCCAAGCGTATTAGAGCGTGCATGTGCTTGTTGAGCTTTTGCTGCCTGTCTGCCAGGGTTCCTCTTCCGAGAAATTCTGCCCTGAATTGCGCTGTCAAAGAGTCTACAATGATTAGTTTTATGTTTTTTTCTTTAACAATTTCTCCTGCTTTTTCCGCCAGCAGCATTTGATGATCGCTGTTATGCGCTCTTGCTATGTAAATGTTTTTCAAAACTTTTTGGGGGTCTAAACCTAATTTTTTTGCAATTGAAATTATTCTTTCTGGCCTAAAGCTGTTTTCGCTGTCTATCCAGAGGCAGTTTCCGTTCAAGCCGCCTTTTTCTTTGGGCAGTTGCACTGTAACCGCTGTTTGAAAGCACCATTGAGTTTTTCCGGAAGCCATTTTTCCGTAAACTTCTGTAATGCTTTGTGTTTCAATGCCGCCAGCGATCAACGTATCAATCTCCTTGCTTCCAGTGCTTACCCTTCCAATGCTTTCTCTCCTTTGCGCTATTTTATCTGCTGTCTCATAGCCCATTTCTAAGGCTTCTCTTGCAGCGTTGATTGCTTTGGCTGCTGTTATCTCTCCAAGCTCCGCTGCTTCCATCAGCTCTGCTGGGGAAGCGACTGCAATGCTTTCCAATGTCTTATACCCTGCTTTTATGAGCTTTTCAGCGCTTTGCGTTCCAATTCCAGGCAGTTCTGTGATGCTTTTAATCTTGCCTTTTGCTTCTGTTTTTTCAGAATCAGCTTTTGTTGTTTCTTCTTCTTTTTTTGCGCTCATTCTTTCACCTCTGGCTTTTGAAATTTGCGGCCTTCAAGCCTGAGCCGGCTCAAGGTCTTGTGTCAAAGCCTACTATTCCTTTGTGCTTGCTAGTTTTTAAATGCTTTCAGGGTAGAGTTCCGGTCGTTAAAACAGCCTTTTTGAACCGCAAATCATTCGATGCCTTTTTTACTCTTGTCATGTTTTGTCCACTCTTCTAACGCTAACTTCCAGCTCTCCGCTGAATTGGTTCTTTTTTGCGATTGCTTGGATTTCGATTTCTTTTCCTGAAACTTTTTCGTTCAATTCTTTTAATGTTTTTTCTGCCCCTTGCCCTTCAATCTTTTCCAATATTTTTTCAGTGCTTTCCTCAAGCAGTTCTTCAGCCTGTTTTCCGAAAAAGCTCGCTCTCAAGACCTTGCT